>JACDGC010000043.1 GCA_013815535.1 Ktedonobacterales bacterium | reverse complement strand
TCCATCATCTGCGCGAGGGTCATAGGCCGAGGCGCCCCCGAAAGTCGCCCCGATGAACTGCTGAATCTGCCAATAGCTGCGCGCATCCGTCAGAATCGTGATGTGGTTGGCACCAGGGATGACGGCCAATCGCCGCGCGGCACCGCCCCCCGCGACGCCACACGCCTGAAATGCGTTGTCAGCCCCCGGACTATCGCTGCTGCTTTGGCCCGCACACCCCGCAACGAAAAGCTGGTGGGCCAGGGGGATGATGCCCGCAAGATCATGTTCGCCATACATGATGAGCAGATTCGCTGGCTGAGTAATGGTCGGCAGATCGGCCAGCACGGGCGAAATGAGCACCGTCGCCGCGATGGCGGAGGTGGGCTGGTGCAGCACATATTCACCCACCACCTGCGTTCCAAGGGAATGACCAATGAGCATGATCTGCGGCTGCGCCACCGCGCTATGAGCGCGAGCATAGTCAACGACTTCCGCGAGGGCCGTCTCGAGCTGCGGGTTGCGGTTGTCAACGGTGGTGGTCGCAAAGGGAACCGCTGAGGCACCATGCCCAGGAAGATCGAGCAGATAGCTGGGAATGCCGCTGTGAGCGAGGGCGATGCCAAAGCCAATCATCAACTCTTTGCTGCCAGAATAGCCATGCACGATGATGGCGATGACATTGCCCTGCGGCACTGTGGGGGAGAGGCGCAGCACCGGCGTCGGGACGCTGCCCGATATGATAAACTGCTGGCGGGTGAGGTGCGCTTCAGCGCCGCGCACTTGCCCAAAGGCCACCGCATAGACCGCCAGCAAGCCCATCAACACCGCCACCGAGACAAGCATGCGCGGCTGGCGACCAAGGGTCATCAGCCGTTGCCAAACACGAGCCATATGATGCCATCCTTCCCTTGAACTCCTGGGATTGTGTCCTCCATTTTACACCAGAACGGAGCCAACGCTGATGAGCGAGACAGCAGAGCAGGTACCTGGCCAGCGACTCATTCGCAATCCGCTGCTCGGGACGGTGGTGGTGCAGACGCCGGGGCGCATGAATCGCCGCGAAGGCGCCACCGAATGCCCCTTTTGTGCTGCGGTGGCGCGGGGCGAATGGCCAGCGGGTGCGGCGACCTGGGCACGGCCCAATGATTTCCCGCCGCTACGCCCGCCTGTGGGGGAATGCTACGTCTTACTCTATGCCCGCGAGCATCATCTCAGTTTCGTTGACCTGGGGACAACCCAAGTGGCGGAGATCGTGGATCTGTGGCAGCAGGTCTACCTCGACTTGAGCGCCCGCTATGCCTGCGTCATGACCTTCGAGAACGCCGGGGCCGCCATCGGGCAGACGCAGAGCCATCCCCACGGCCAGACCTATGGCGTGGCATTCCTTCCCCCCACCATCGACCGCGAAATGGCCGAGATCGCAGCAGCCCATGACCACGATGGCGCGTGCCTGCTCTGCCAAATATTGGCGGAAGAGGCCGTGGGGCCGCGCGTGGTCATCGACACGCCCCACTGGTTGGGGTTCGTGCCTCAGTGGGCACGCTATCCCTATGAGGTGCATCTGTATAGCCGCACGCACGTCGCCAACATCGGCGCGCTGCCGCGTGGGGGCGACGCCACACAGGAACTTGCCAGCGCGCTGCTGCGTGTCGTGCGCGCCTATAACAGCGTCTTCGAGGCCCCGATGCCCTATATGCTGGCGCTGCATCAATTGGGTGACCCACGCTACCATTTCCACATCGAGTTGCTTCCCGTTGGGCGCGCCCCGGGTAAGCTCAAGTTCGCCGCCAGTTCTGAATCAGCCTTCGGCCTGTGGCTGAACGACGCCGTCCCCGATGCCAAGGCCGCTGAGTTGCGGGCCGCGATGGCGTGAACGCTCGCCCCGTCTACATCTCAACCATAAAGTGGTGATGTTCTTGCGCGGTGTCTTTCTCCAAATCTAAAGCGAACGAGGAGATTGGCATATATGCGACGCACACTCATCTTGACCTGTTTTGCGGTGCTGCTGGCAGGCTGCGGATCATCGGTTTCCGCCCCATCAGCAACGACCCTCACGCCCAACCCAACCGCAGGCGCGAACGATTGGCTCCAGTTTGATGGCAGCGCCCAACACACGGGCGTCAACACGAATGAAGCCACCCTCAAGGCCAACACGGTCGGCGGTCTACAGCGCCTGTGGGCGGCGAAGCTGAGCGATCCGGCGGATTCCACGCCCGTCGTCATCGGCTCATTGACCCTGCCCAGTGGGAAGACTGGCGCGGTCATCTATGTGACCACCAAGAAAGGCGCATTGGTCGCCCTGGATGCCAACACCGGCGCGCAACTGTGGCAGCAAACGACCAAAGGCCCCAACGTCACCAATTCGTCACCGGCCATCGCACCTGACAAACAATCGATCTTCAGCTATGGACTCGACGGCAAAGTCCACAAATATAACACGGCAACGGGCACCGAGATCACCGGCAACGGTTGGCCGCTCACCACGACCTTGATGACCAACGTGGAAAAAGGCTCGTCAGCGCTGACCATCGCCAATGATCGGCTCTATGCCACCATGAGCGGCTATTTCGGTGATGGGGGCCACTACGAAGGCCACGTCGTTTCACTGCCGCTGGCAGGTGGGACGCCCGCCATTTGGAATGCGCTTTGCAGCGACAAAAAAGAGTTGCTGAGCCCCAACAAAGGCGATCCCAACTACTGCTCGGATGAGAAGGCTGGCATGTGGTCGCGCCCTGGCATGGTCCAAGATCCCGAGACGGGGGTCATCTACGCGGTGACGGGGAATGGGTCCTTCAGCCTCACACCCGCCAAAGCTGGTGGCACCAGTTGGGGCAACAGCATCATTGCGTTGGCACCGGACCTCAGTCAGGTGCGCGATTCTTACACGCCCGCAAACCTGTCGGTGTTGAATGATGCCGACCTGGACCTCGGCAGCACAGGTCCGGCGCTCTTGCCCAAAATCGCCAATAGCAAGACCCCGCTGCTGTTGGTGCAAGGCGGCAAAGATGGCACACTGCGCCTGATCAATCGCCAAAACATGAGCGGCCAGGGTGGCCCCAGCCACCTGGGCGGTGAGGTTGCAACGACCAACGCACCGGGGCCGTTGAACAAGGGTTTGCTGGTCTTTGCGCAACCCGTCGTGTGGACGGATGCGCAGGGCACCGTGTGGGTCTTCGTCACGTCTGAGCTCGCAGCGGTCACTGGCTATACCGCTGGCTATCAGGTGCAGACCGACAGCACTGGCAAAACGACGCTGCACCAAGCCTGGCAAATCCACCAAAAATCCAACTCGCCTGTGCTCGCGGGCGGCGTGCTCTATCTGGCGACCAGCGGCAAAATCTTGGGGCTCGATCCCGCCACAGGCAAGACCCTGTGGGATAGTTCAGCCGCGCAGGCAGGTGGCAACATCGGCAGCATCCACTGGGAAAGCCCCATCGTCGTCAATGGTCGCCTCTTCATGCCAGATGAAAGCGGCAACGTCTACGCCTATGGCCTGAAATAATCGACGGGGCCACACCCCTGATCACCTAGGCAGCAGATCGACTGACGACCCCGCAAGGAGCCAAAAGCGCTTCTTCCGGGGTCGTTTTTCGCCGCCATCACCACGACGATGCATCGTCATCAAACTGCGCAGCCAGGCTCTGCGATCCATTTGGTGGAGGTTGCTTGGGCAGTAGAGTGACAGGCTGGTATTGAGGGGATTAGGGAGCGTGTCCCCTTTTGGCAATGTGGTTAATCAATCGCATTGATGCCGTGCATCTCACTCACCATCGATTATCCGTTGCAATACCGGAGCAATCAGATTCACCAAGAGTTCACTATCAGCATGCGCCAGTGGTTCGGCACCAATTACCTCTTGCGTCACCGCCAGTCCGAGCAGCATCGCGGCTACCACGCTAGCACGCAAGCTCGCCCCATCGTCTCCTATATAGTCCGCGAGCGTTTGAATGAAGCGCTCCTCAAGACCCTGACGCAACAATATGGCCCCTTGTGGCGAGGGTGTGGACCGCAAGAGGGCGAGCAACGGATAAAACTCGACGTCTGCGGCATCACGCATCAGATAACGCGCCAACCCTGCTCCCAGCTGCGAGCGAGATGCGACTGTGGCTGGTCCCAGTTCGCCCAACAGGGGACGGAGATCAAAAGCGTCGGTCACCGCCGCAGTAAAGAGGCGCGCTTTCGAGCCGAAATAGCGGATGACGCAGCCATTCCTCTGGCACTCGAACAGATCATGCAGCGCGAAAAGCGGCTCGATGTGCTCATTAATGGCGCGGGATATGGTCTGTATGGCACCCTCGAAGAGGTTTCTCTTACCCAAGCACGCCACGAGTTCGCGGTCAATGTGTTTGGATTAGCCGCCATGACCCAACAGGTCTTGCCCCTCATGCGCGCCCAACGAAGCGGACGGATCATCAACTTATCGTCGGTCGCCGGGAAAGTCAGCACACCCTTGGCCGGCTGGTATGCCGCTTCCAAACATGCGGTTGAGGCATTATCGGATGCCTTACGTTTGGAAGTGGCTCACGTGGGGATTCAGGTAGTTCTGATCGAGCCTGGCGCGATCAAGACCGAGTTCGATGGGGTAGCGCTTGATTCCTTGGATGCCGTTCAGCGGCCTGAGGAGTATCGCACCTTGGCGGCCTCTTTTACCCAGCTCCTCCGGAATTCCTACCAGCGCGCATCGGGTCCAGCGGTGGTCGCACGGGTGATTGGACAAGCAGTTGCTGCCCGTCACCCGCGTGCGCGCTATGCACTCCCCCTGGATTCCCGTGCATTCATCGCGCTGAAGCGCTGGGCACGGGAGACGAATCTCGACCGTATTTTGCTCAGCCAAATGCGTGTGTAGCATATCGGTGTTCGTCCCCGTTATTTACCTACGCGGAGACGCCAACGAGCACATCAAGCACCCTCGCCGAGCATGAGATGCTGCAGGTAGCAGAGGGCGGCTTGTCGTTTGATGAGTTTGAGTTTGTGGATCTGCCCTTCTACAGACCCCGTCCTAAAGGGCAGTGTCAATCCGGCGCTGATGGCCGCTTTGTCCCGTGCGACGCTGCGGGCAAAGGCCATGAGCGGAGCCAAGCCAGATGCTTGCACTTGGACGAGCCAATCATCCAACGGCTCTGGGGTATGCTGCCGCATCATCACCAACCGACCCTGCATCACTTGACACGGCAGATGAATCGACGCATCGGCTTCGCACAGCGGCGCTCAGCGCTGCTGGTCGTGGGTCGTGAGCGTCTCGGGGCGAGCAATGATCCACCCCACAACCCGACTGGGGGCGACATTAACGGGGAGGCAACGGAAGGCGATTGTGCGCCACGATGCGACGTTGATACCGTGGTCGCCACGAGGCCAGGCGACGATACACGCTACGCATGGAGCCGTGGTAGCCCTGTGCTTGCAACTCTTCCCACAACACCGTTCCATTGTGTTCACTGGCTTCCCATCGCTCGCGGAGGTAGGTCAGCACCCATTCCTGGTCTAGGGAACAACGATGAGGTTTGCGGGGTTTCGCGCAGGGACCATGTTCTTGAGAAAGCCAGAGATGTACGATGCGTCGCCCGATGCCTAATCGCCGCGCAGTGTCCTCCTGCATCTCCCCCCGCTTGGTCGAGGGCAAGTACCTGCTGATACCGCTCAGCGCCGATGGTACGCCGTGCAGGGTGGATATCCACCTCAGCAACGGAAGAAACAAGGGGTGCGCGTAAAATAGGCATGAGGTGCTTCCACCGTGAAGCAATAACCTTGTCGAGCACCTCTGTCAACATGAACTCCTGATCCCATCTAGTATCACATATAAGCAAGCTCCACCAAACCGTTCCAAGATCCACGAATTCTGGGATCGGACAGCAGCCACCGCCACGATTCATCTTGCACCTCTCAGCTTTGCCGTTGTATATTCTCCTTATCAGGAGGATATGCGAATGATCGACGATATCGACCGCCAAATCTTGTCTATTCTTCAGCATGATGCTCGCACAAGCAACGCTGAGATCGCTCGGCAGCTCTGCATGGCTCCCTCGGCCATTCTCGAACGCATTCGCAAGCTAGAGACGCGCCAACTCATCCAGGGTTACGAGGCGCGCCTGAATCCCCGGGCGCTCGATCTGGGGTTGCTGGCCTTCATCTCGGTGCGGGCCGACGAACGGATGGGCTCAGCCTCAACAGGGGAACTGTTGGCCGCCTTGCCCGAGGTGCAGGAAGTCCACCACATCGCTGGCGAAGATTGCTATCTGGTGAAGGTGCGCGTCGCCAGCACCGAAGCCTTGGGGCGACTGTTGCGCGAACCCTTCGCGGCCATCCCCACCATTCGGTCCACCCGCACAACTATCGTGCTTTCCACCATCAAAGAGAGCGCAGCCTTACCCATCATGAAGGGAGAAGCGCACGTCCATGTCAGCGACTAACACGCACCAACAGCCCGCACGCGCGGCAGTGCTGGCCAATCTTTTCGCCGTCTATCTCATCTGGGGCTCAACCTATCTGGCCATTCATTTCGCGGTGCAGGGTGCGCCACCGTTCGTCATGATGGCGATTCGCTTTCTCATTGCGGGGGGCCTTCTCTACACCGTGCTGCGCCTGCGCGGGACGGCACGCCCCACCTGGCAACAGTGGCGCTCGGGCGCGATCATCGGCGCGCTCCTGCTCTTTGGCGGCAATGGGATGGTCGCCTGGGCGGAATCGCAGGGCGTGCCATCCAGCTTGGCAGCGCTATTGGTGTCGATGACGCCGATCTGGATGACGCTCATCGATTGGTTGCGCCCTCATGGCCTGCGACCCACGTGGGGCATCGCGGTGGGACTGCTGCTGGGCTTTGGGGGGGTGGCGCTGCTCGTTGGCCCCAACGTCGTGCAGGATCTGAACAGCAACAGCCCAGCATGGGGCTTCTTGGTCATTCCCTTTTCGTCGCTGGCGTGGGCCATCGGCTCCATCTATGCGCGCAACGCGACGATGCCCAAATCTTCCTTGATGGGCACCAGCGTTGAAATGCTGGGGGGTGGGCTGGTCCTGGCGATTGCGGCCCTGATAACGGGTGAAGTCGGCCAGGTGAACGCGAACATCTTCACCCTGACCTCGACCTCGGCATTGTTATACCTCATCCTTTTCGGCTCGTTGGTGGGTTACTCAGCTTACACCTGGCTGTTGCAGAACACGCCGCTCTCGCTGGCTTCAACCTATGCCTATGTGAATCCCGTCGTCGCGGTTGGCCTGGGTTGGGCCTTGGCGCATGAGTCGCTGACGCCGCTCACGCTCGTCGCGGCAGCCATCATCGTCGCCTCCGTCTGCCTCATCACCACTTTCCGTGGTCACGCCACCACCCCCGTCCCAGAGGCAGTGCTGGCCGAAGAGGCGCAGGGGACCGCACCCCATCTGGCCGAATAAGTCGCTTGGTATGCCATAATAGGGGCGGGGCTGCGAAACGGCCTTGCCCCTATTTGCGTGAATGGAGGCATCCATGAGCCAACAATTTCTCTATCAAATCATCGCCACCCGCCCGGCCATGTTGAGCGAGGGGCTGACGCCCGCCGAATCCGCCGCGATGAGCGCGCATTTCGCCTATCTGGAACGCTTGCTGGCCGAAGGCACTCTGATCTTAGCGGGCCGCACCCAAAACACTGACGCGGATTCATTTGGCATCGCCATCATCCGCGTTGATTCCGAAGATGCCGCACGGGCGATCATGCGAAACGACCCCGCAGTGCTTGGTGGCGTCGTGACGCCCAAGCTGTACCCCTACAAGGTCGCGCTGATCTCTCAGGCAAACGTCGCAGGGGAAGAGGAAACATAGTGCTCACGATTTCATCTATGCGAGAAGGCGAAGCCCACCGTTTCTTATTGTCTTTAATAAGGGCTTACCAACACAGACATACGTAATCATATCGAGATCATAAGGGCTTGGTATATCTACAAAAGCATCCATGCGTAAAGGAAAGACTCATGTGCTTCCATTTTTCCCTGTTACTGACCAATTGAAAGCAATCGAACCACCTATCGCAACAATAAGTATTTGTGTACCCACGTTTGCAAGCCAAGCACCAACGATGGATAAATAAGTCATGTTTGCACTCCTTGCAAAAAAGAAGCCAGGACCCCTGTTTCAATAGAGGTCCTGGCTATTCGCTCGTTGCCCTACTTCGAGGCCAGTGTCAGGAAGCCGAAGAGATCCAGCGCGCCCATCTTGCCTGCCAACAACAGTGGCTGGAAGAAGACCGTCGCCGCCAAGATGCCGATGACGCTGAGCGTCATTGCCGCCGTCAGGGCCGGTGAGACGCGCAGACGATCCTCACGGGGTGGCGGTGCGACGAAGATGCGATAGACCACCCCCGCATAGTAGACCAACGAGATAACACTATTCAGCAACGCGATGATGACAATGAAGGGCAGGAAACCGCCCCCTTGCCACGCGGTGATGAAAATGAAGATCTTGCTAATCGCTCCCGCGAAGGGCGGAATCCCCGCCAGCGAAAGCAGGCAGAGCGACATCCCCAGCGCCAGCGCGGGGCTGCGGCGCACCAGGCCATCGAAGTCGCGCACGCGCTCGCCCCCCGTCGCATTGGCCAGCGCGATGATGCCCGCGAAAGCGCCAATGTTGCTGATGACGTAGACCGCCAGGAACACGAGCATCGCCGAATTCGTGGAAGCCGAGGCACTGCTGGGATTGAAGGCCAACGCCGTGAAGCCGACGAGGATGTACCCCGCCTGCGCGATGCTGGAATAGGCCATCATGCGTTTGATGTCGGTCTGGGCGATGGCGACGACATTGCCGAGCGTCATCGACAGCACTGCGGCGACGCCGATCAGCCCCCACAGATAGAAAGAACTAGCGCTGAAGAGGCCCCCATCCACGAAGACGCGAATGAGCGCGGCGAAGCCCGCAGTCTTGGACGCGACGGAAAAGAACAGCGTTCCCGGCGTTGGCGCACCCTGATAGATATCCGGTGCCCACATGTGAAACGGCACCGCCGATATCTTGAAGCCGAAGCCCGCGAAGATGAAGACCTCCGCCAGCAGCAGCACCAGCGAGTCGGGACCTTTACCGATGGAGGTGAGCGCCCGCGCGATCTCGCCCAGGTCGGTCGAGCCAGTGGTGCCATAGAGCAGCGCCATGCCATACAGCAGAATCGCTGATGACATCGCCCCCAGCAGTACATACTTGATGCCCGCTTCCGAGGAGCGCGATGCCGACCCGGGATCACCCGGCACGCTGTTGCGCAGCATCCCAGCCATCACATAGAGCGGGAAGCTGGTCAGTTCCAGCGCGATGTAAATCGTGATCAATTCGCCCGTGCTGGCCATCAGCATCGCCCCGACCAGCGCGAAGAGCATCAGCGCATAAAACTCGCCCGCGTTCTTCATATAGAGACGCACGTAGTCATACGAGGCCAGCACCGTCCCCGCGCCGATGAGGATGAACAGGAAATCGAAGAACAGCGCGTAGTTGTCGACGCGCAGCATGCCATAGAAACCGGTGATGGTCCGATTGTCGGTCACGGCGATCCAGGTGGCGCAGGCCGCTGGCACCGCCAGCCCAGCAATGGAAACGATGCTGATGATCGCCTTGCGCTTCACAAAGAAGTCGAGCACCACCACCAGCAGCGCCAAGCCGGTCATGGCTATTTCTGGCGAGAGGAGCCAGAGATCAGTTTGTCCGAGCATGATTCCGTAGCTCCTCTAGGGGTGAACGGCACTGACCGTGCCGCCCACCGTTTGCATGATGTTGTGCAGACTGGGTTGAAGCAGATTCAGCAAGAAACCGGGGTAGACGCCAACAAAGACGACCACCACACCGAGCATCAACAGGGGGGCCATCTCCAGCCAACTGGCATCAGGGATGGCCGACCAGCGCGGATTCAACGGGCCGTAAAAGGCGCGTTTGAGCATCCACAGCAGGTAGGCGGCGGTGAGGATCATCGCGGAGGCCGCCACGATGGTTTGTGCCGGATAGATCGCATAGGAACTGGTGTAGATCAGATATTCCGCGACAAAGCCGCTGAGGCCCGGCAGGCCAAGCGATGCCATCGCCGCGAAGGTGTAGATCCACGTCAGGCGTGGCATCCTCGCCTGCAAGCCACCAAAGACATCGATCTCGCGGATGTGCGCCTTGTCATAGAGCACACCGACGCAGAAGAAGAGCATCCCCGTGATGGCCCCATGCGAGAACATCTGCAAAGCCGCCCCGGTGAGTGCCGCCTCTTTGAAGGCCATGTTGGTCGCGCCGGGGCCAACGGCAGCCGCCACGCCCAGAATGACGAAGCCCATGTGGCTGACGCTGGAATAGGCGATGACCTTCTTCATGTCGGACTGCACCAGCGAGCAGCCCGCGCCATAGAGGATGTTGATCGCACCCAGCACCGCCAGTGGCAATGCGAACTGGTGCGCGCCCTCCGGCGCGAAGTCGATGCAGATGCGGATCAGCCCATACGCGCCCATCTTCAGCAGCACGCCCGCCAGCAGCACCGAGACCGCCGTGGGCGCTTCGGTGTGCGCATCGGGCAGCCAGGTATGGAATGGTATCATGGGCAGCTTGATGGCAAAGCCCAGATAGAGCAGCAGGAAGATGAGCAACTGTGCGCTGATGGCGAGGCCACCCACCGCAAAGTTCCCCGCGACGTGATGCGCGGCCAGATAATCAAACGTCGCAGAATACGTCCCCGTCTGGTTGCCCAGCGAGAAGTAGGTCAGGATGATGCCACCCAGCATGAACGCTGACCCGAAGATGGTGTAAATGACGAACTTCCACGCTGCGTATTCGCGCCGCTTGCCGCCCCAGATGGCGATCAGCAGGAACATGGGGATGAGTTCCACTTCCCACAGCAGCCAAAAGAGGTAGAGGTCGAAGGCGCAGAAGACGCCCATCACGCCTGTTTCCAGAATCAGCAACAACGCCATATATTCGCGCGTGCGCAGCGTCACGTTCCACGAGCCAATGACGGCCAAGAACGACAGCAGCGCATTCAGGATCAACATGAAGATGCTGAGGCCATCCGCGCCCAGGCGATATTGGATGTTGAGGTGCAGCGAACCCACGTCGATGTTGATCCACGGCGCGGCGTCGAGCCACGCGGGGTGGGCCACATCGCCAAAGCCCGAAGGATTGTTCAGCGGGCCGATGAAGCCCATGTGAAAGACCGGACCAAAATAGCTCCACAGCGAAAGCACGAAGGTGAGGGCCGTGAACCCCGCCGCCACCCACCGCACTGCCCCTTTGGGCGCGACCATCACGGCCAGCGCGCCCACTGTGGGCAGAAAGACCAAGATCGTCAAAAGCCACGACATGGCTGACTGCCCCCCTTACTTCGTGAAATAGACCACCGCGAACAAGATGCCCGCGAGGACCAACGCGCCGCCAAACATGGCCGCGCCATAATTCTGTAATCGGCCACTCTCCGAGCGACGGAGGCCGCGCCCAAAGGCCAGCACACCCGCCCCGGTGCCATTCAAGATGCCATCGATGATGCGCTGATCCAGGATGAACGAGGCCAGCTTCGACAGACTCATCACCACCCCATTGATGATGACGATGTTGTAGATCTCATCGATGTAGAACTTGTTCCAGAGGACGTTGGCGATGCCACGCCCCAGCGGATTGCTGACGAAGATGTCGCGCGGCACCACTTGCACGCCATACATCGCGCACGCCAGGGCGATGCCCAGCACACCCGCGCCGATGCTGACATACGAGAGCGGCTGCAAGAACGGGTTGGCAAACGCTTCGACCTCTGGGTTCCCTGTGATAAAAGCGTTGAAGTTGCCGCCCACCGCCGAGAAGCCCCAGAAGCCCGCGATGACCGTGGGCACGGCCAGAATCCACAACGGCAGCCACACGCGGGCATCGGGCGGCTTCGGCGTGACGGTGCCGCGATATTCGCCGCCCCAGAAGCCAAAGAACGCGCCACCCTTGCCGCCAAAGGTGAGGAACCACAGGCGGAACATGTAGAACGCCGTCAGGAAGGCGGTGATAAGGGTCGCCGCCCAGATCAGATAGTAATGATGATCGAACGCTTGCGCGATGATCTCATCTTTACTGAAGAAACCCGAGAAAGGTGGGATGCCAGAGATCGCCAGATTTGCCAGCAAGAAGGGGAAGGCGACCAAGGGAATGCGCGTGGCCAAGCCGCCCATCTTGCGCATGTCTTGCTGCATCCCCAGCGTCAGCAGCACCGCGCCGGAGCCAAGAAACAGCAGCGCCTTGAAGAAGGCGTGCGTCATCAGATGAAAGATGCCGGGGCCAGTGGTGTCGGCGACGCCGAGGCCCACAAACATGTAGCCCAACTGTGACACGGTGGAATAGGCCAGCACGCGCTTCACATCGATCTGCACCAGCGCGATGGCGGCGGCGAAGATGGCGGTGAAGGCACCGATATAACCTACCACCTGCAAGGCTTGCGGCCCCGCGATGTGGAAGAGCGGGAAGGTGCGCGCCACCAGATACACACCCGCCGCGACCATGGTGGCCGCGTGGATGAGCGCGCTCACCGGCGTCGGGCCTTCCATCGCGTCGGGCAGCCACACGTGCAGCGGGAACTGTGCTGACTTGCCGACCGCGCCGCAGAAGACCAAGATCATCGCGACGGTGATCATCGCCTTATCGGTGCCACCGAGGCCGCCAGGGATGTCGGTGAAGTTGAACGTCTTGGTCGCGGTGAAGAGGATCAGGATGCCGATCAAGAAGCCAAAGTCACCGATACGGTTGGTGACGAAAGCTTTTACCGACGCCGCGCCAGGCGAGGGACGCCCCGCCAGCGGCTTGGGCGTGTCGCCCGCCAGGAAGCCGATCAGCAGGTACGAGCTGAGGCCCACCAATTCCCAACCTATGTAGATGAGCAAGAAGTTCGAGGCCAGCACCAGCAGCAGCATCGACAGCGAAAAGATCGACAGCCAGGCGAAGAAGCGCGAATAGCCACGCGGCTCTTCACCCTCGATGTAGGCCTGCGAATAGATCTGCACCAACAACGAAATGCCCGTCACCACACAGAGCATGATGGCCGTCAGCGAATCGACATAGAAGTTGATGGGGTAGTTCAGACCCTGGACGCTGA
>JACDGC010000716.1 GCA_013815535.1 Ktedonobacterales bacterium | reverse complement strand
GGGCTTGGGGGCGGCACCGGCAGTGGCGCCGCCCCAGTGGTGGCCAACATCGGGCGCGAACTGGGCGCGTTGGTGGTGGGGATGGTCATGCTGCCGTTCAGTTTCGAGGGCATTCGACGACGACAAACAGCCGTGGGCGCATTGGCACAGATGGCACGGGCAACCGATGCCCTGGTCGCCATCCCCAATGACCGCCTCCTCTTCATCACCCAGCGTGGGCAGGGGATGCAAGAAGCCTTCGTTGTAGCCGATGCAGCCATGCGGCGTGCCATCCTCGGCATCGTCGAGATCATCACCATCCCTGGCATCATCAACGTCGATTTCGCGGACGTGCGGGCGGTGCTGCGCGACGCCGGACCGAGCTTGATGGCCACAGGCACCGCCCATGGCAGCGACCGTGCCGCCCGCGCCGTGGATGCGGCCCTGACGGGTGGCTGGCTGGCGGCGGACGTGCGTGGGGCGGGGCGCGCATTGCTCAACATCACCGTCAGCGCCGATGTCTCGCTGGCCGAGGTCGCCGAAGTGACCGCGCGCGTAGCGGATGCCCTGGCGCATGACGCGCAAAGCGTCTTTGGCGCGGTGATTGACCCCACGCTGACCGACGCCCTCCAGGTCACGCTCATCGCCGGGGGCATTCCCTCCTAGGCTGAGCCTTAGGCACCCGTTCCAGTGAGCGTGCCAAGCAACTGCAAAATCTGTTGCAGCAGCGTCACTGGCGGCGGATAGGGCAAGGGATTATTTGCGACATAGACGTTGACGCTGCTGATCTTCGCGGTGCCGTCGGCTTGGGGCTGCACATCGATCTCAGCCGGAACATTCTGGACGTTGCCAAACCAGATCCCAAGTTTGATCGCGTTGGTCTTGCCATCCTTACTTGGGATGAGCTTTTGCAATTGGCAGCGTTGCAGGCCACCCACCACCTTGCTCGTCTGCTGCATATCCTGCGTGAATTGCGCCGCATCGCCAGCGGATTGCTGCGCCGCCGCCGTGAGCAGATTAAAGGCCTCCGTCAGCTTATTCGCATGAACATCCGTGCAATAGAGGGTCGCCAGGGTCAGCGACACCACGGCAGCATCGGGCGCGGCGGTGAATTGCCAGGTCCCCGTCTTGACTTGCGCGAATTGCCAGACAAAGGCTTGCGAGCCGACTTTCTGACGCGTGACACTGACGGACAACGTCGCGGCTTTCCCATCTGGCGTCACATGCAGTTTGCCCAACTTGCACGCGGTCAGCTTGCCCGAGATTGCATCCACCGCGCCCGCGCCCGCCGGGTATGCCACTGCATCCAAAGCGCCCTGCAACCCAGGGGCGAAATAGGTGTAGGCTTTCGGGTAATTTTGCGCCTTCGCGGCAGCACAGTAATTCTGGGCGACAGACTGGGCATCGGACGGCGTTGCCGCACGAACGGCGACAAAGGCCAGACTGCCAATGAGCGCCAACACCACCAAAGCAATGCCGCCGATCAAGAAGAGTCGGCGGCGGTTGGGTGCGGCGAGCGGGGGCGCGCCAACGGTGGCAACTGCCACGGGGGCCAGTGCGGGTGTGGTGGGACCATCAGGGAGGTACGGGGGCACATCACCATAATACGGGTCGGTGCTCATGAGGAAAATGACTCCATTCTACAACTGGCAGCTGGCACAGGGTGTTTGTGGTGACCAGCATGGGCGGATACGCGCTTCGAGCATACGCTTCCATGCTGTGCATGACCTATGAGATGGCTCACGCTGGTGGGGCGAAATGCGTCACCACTCCCGTCCAAGCCAAAAGGAAAGCCGCCACCACTGCTGTTGAGCGAGACACCATCGATGGTGGCATCATCGATCAGCCAGGTATCTGGAGCGCTCGCCACCATGGTCAGCACGGTGGTGTGCGTCAAATCGCCATAAAATGGATGAGTTGTCACTTGGCCACTGAGCGTGCCTGACTGATTGTCGGCATTGAGGGCGAAATTCCCGGCACGACAGCCCGTGATGTCGCCAGTCAGCGTCGTCGCGGCGCCCACTCGGCTGCCAAAGTCACTGGCGCTGCCGATGGCGGCTTGAGCACTGGAGGTAAACTGGGCGAATGCCGTCCCATAATCTTTCTTGACAAGCGCCGCGCAAAAGTTGCGCGCGGTGATGCGCGATGGCAACGAAATATCGGGCGAGGTGGTGATGGCCGCCATGCCCGTCGCCGCCGCCGCCAGATTGACCAGCGCTTGATTTGTGCCCTTGCGCGTGAGGGTCAGGTGCCCCGTCGCCGTGCCATCCGCCGCCACATCGACGCTCGTGGTCGCACAGGCTGTGGTCTTGCCATCCGCCGCATCGGCATCCCCAGCCACATTCGCATAAATATCCGCCGAAGCTAATTTTTGTTGCAGCGGTGGTGCAAACAAGCCATACGCCGCGCTATACTGCCCGCCCACAACCGCCACGCAATAGCGCCGCAAGGTTGCCCGTGCGGCCAGCGATGGGTCAGGATATTGGCTCAAACGCCAACCCGCGCTCGCGTGCGTGAAATGCCAGGTCAGCGTCTGCGCGCTGGCCCCTTGGCGCGTCAGCGTGACGGGCACGGTGGCAGTGGTGCCGTTGGTGGTGGCCTTGCCAGTGACGCACCCCGTCACCGTGCCCGTTTGCGCGTCAAGCTCGGCGCTGAGGGCGGCGTAATCAGCGCTGCCAATTGTGGACCCCAATGCCGCATCCCACAACGCGTATCCC
>JACDGC010000715.1 GCA_013815535.1 Ktedonobacterales bacterium | reverse complement strand
ACGCAGTCGCGGCCATCAAAGACAGCGATGCGGCCATTGAGGATGCCAAACTCAGGGCGAGGCAACCGCGCGCGGGGGGCGGGCAACCGCAACCGTGCGCGCAGAGCGCCGAAGCCGCCCGGGCTGGCTGAAGTGATATGCAATTGCTCGACCCATGGCGCATAATCGACAACCGCCCCCGTACTATTGCCCGTTGCGGGGGCGATGCAAAGGATGGTCAATCCACGTGTTGTCATGACAAGTATGCTCCTCCTATAGGATGTGGAAAAAGCGTTCGCAATGGTATCTCGCCCAGGTATTCGTACCAAACTCAGCTTGCTATGAGGTATAAGGGTGCATAGGTGAGGACGACGGCAACCGGCAGTGGCGTTGCGTTTGCATCCGTGGCGATGACCACCCATTGATTGACGCCCGTTGCCGCAGAGATGCCGATGGTGGGGTCAGCTTGCGGTGCGCCGTCGCCCACAGAGATGAGCGCGGGAGCCGGCTGATTGGCGATGCCGGGGCCGCCGCCAGCATGGACCGGGTTGGGCTGCGCAGTGGTCTCGAAACTCCAGGTGGTGCTGACCGTCCCCGTGCTGTGGAGTGCCATACCATCAAAGTAGGTCCAGATCCAGCCGCTCAGCGTGCCTCCACCCGTGTTGTTCTGAAAAGTCGCCGCCAACACCTCGCCATCCACCGGTAGCAGTGCCCCCCAGTGGGCACAGTCCATAGACCAGTGAAATTGTTTAGCTCGAAGAAGACTCCTGAGATGTGGAGTTGCGCCTATGAACAATGTATTCAATGCGGTACTACTGACATACGCCATCATGCACGCGGATTATGTAAACACTGTCATGATAAGCACAGGTGGGAAAATAAGAGCCTGAAATTAATAAAGGGGCCGAGATAGAAAATTTTCTTGTTTAGGATTGCAACAAAAATGAAACATTTTGGGACGAAATGAGACGATTTTTGCCGCATAACTAAAGTAACATCTGGTACTACGTGGAAAGGAAGCAAGATTTTTAGGGTGAGGCAGTTGCTCTTTCTTCTTGCATACGAATAAATGCATCGGATACGAAAAATAGCCTTAAGCTATTGACTCTTTCAAGTGCATGTGCTATACTAAGGGCAGTTCATTGAAAGGGGGTGAAACATGGCTGATGAACAATGGAGGACTGCTGCTGAAATGGCTACTGAACTAGGCGTTTCAGAGTACAGGGTCAATAGAGCTATTTTGGCACTTGGTCTCTATGACCAGAAGAAAACTGACCGAGCTGACGCTCGTCGTACCATTTATCCTCCTGGAACAAAAGAGAAGGTGGATAAGTGGTTAGAGAACAACTGAATTTTCGGGCAATAAAAACGAACCGCCCAAGCCTGCAAAACTAGACGGTTCGTTTGATCCAGCCCTCCCAGACGAGAGTGATCTCGTTCAGAAAGGTATGCCTTCGATGACAAGTATACCCGTTTTGACCACAAATGTCAAAGTGTCCCATCCTCCCCAACGTAGAACACGCAAGCATCGCAAGGCTGCATCGAATATCGTTGCTGCTTTGCCGCATTTTGCCAGTCATGAAAATGCTCCTACATTGCCTCAGCTTCAACAGGCAATTTCAGGAGCATTTGCGCGTCTGGTGATGTTGCGCGTAGTTCAACAGATGGGGGGGCAAGATGGTCGCTAGCCTGACGTTTGACGAGTTCTATCGTGAGGCGTTTCCCCAAGGCATTCGCTATCTTCGCAATAAATTTGGGCTGCACCTTCAAGATAGTGAAGAAGTGGTTCAGAGTACGTTAGTCCATTTTTGGGAAGATCATCCCGATCTTTCCTATATAGAGAGACCCATGGCGTACTTCATGGGGTACCTTCGTAACCTTGCGTTGCAAGTAGTCTCCATTCCCATGGCACTTCCCGTAACCTTGGGTCCAACTGTGCCTTCGGTGGTCAAGGATCAGCGGAAGGCGTCCTTGGATGAACCCCTTCCCCATCAGCATCAGATGGTTTTGGGGGATATCGTTCCTAGCGGCGGGGCGAGTGTGGAAGCGATTGTGATGGCCCGGTTGCACTGGCAAGAGGTTTGCGGGTGGATTAACACCTTGCCAAAATCCCGGCGGGTCATGTTCTATCTGCGGATCTGTGGCTATTCGGTGCCAGAGATTGCGGCGTATCTGCGTGCGCAGTCGCTCTTTCTGACGCCCAAGACTATTGAGATGTATCTAGCGGATGCTCGGCACGGTTTGCGGCAGCACACGCAGGTGGAAAAGGTGCAAGCGCGGTTGCGGCGAGCACAGCGGCAGAAGCCTTGGGCATCGGCATACGCGGCGTGTCAGCGGTGTGGGACGACCACGATTGCTCATCGAGCGTATGGCTATTGTTATGGATGCTTTTCCAAGGTGCGGATTCAGTTGCAACGCGCGGGGGTCGAGCAGCGCAAGAAGCAGTACGAGTGGGCCCATGCTTTCCCCGCGTGTGTCGAATGTGGGACCACCGCGATTGTCCATCGGGCGCGTGGCTATTGCCGCCAGTGCTATAAGCGCCTCTTTGGTAAGAAACCGGTGTTAGCTTTATAGTCGCCGTCGTCATTGTGGGAATGTCCATCTTGGGCGTTCCCCTTCTTTGGGCATCTGTGCCAGGGCTTCTGCTCGGCTCGTCCCCCTTGCGTCTTCGGCCCCCGCTCGGAGCGTCTGCCCCCGTCGGTTCGGATGCGTGAAAA
>JACDGC010000714.1 GCA_013815535.1 Ktedonobacterales bacterium | reverse complement strand
GGTGAATATGAGGGTGCCACGCCCCTCGATTTCCGCTTTGTGCGCGAGCGCCTCAAGACGATTCCCATTCAAACGTTGTTGGGGCAACGCGACCTTGCCATCCTTACCGTCGCTTTTTCGACGGGTCGCCGTGCCTCGGAGCTTGTCAATCTCTCCATTGGTGATATCAGCCGGGCCGATGACTCGCTGCGCCTTGCCTGGCAAGCCAAGGGCGGAAAGCGGCCATTCAACGTCCTCGAGCCGTTTGCCGCCGATGCGTTGCGCAGTTGGTTGCGTCGCTGGTATCACGCAGGGTGGGAGAGAAAGATCGATGCCCCAGTCTGGGTCCGCATCGAAGGCGATGAGTTACAACAAGGGAACCGCTTGTCCTATTGGGGCATTCGGGATGTCTATATTCGCTGGTTTGGCGAAGAGGCGACGAAAGTGCATAGCAGCCGCCATACCTTCGCGGCCATGAAGCTCAAGAGCGGTGCTAGCCTGCTGGAATTGATGACGGCGCTCGGCCATGAATCCCTTGATGTCACCTATCGCTATGCGAAACATCTCGCGCAAGCGTTCGAGGGTGATCCCCATGGAGCGCAGATCGCGGCGCTCTTGGGTTTCGCCTCCCAATTGGAGCCACCAAAAGAGGATTGAGCACCATCAATTTGACAAGCCGCGCAAGGAGCTTATAGCTGAAGCGTTGCCCTCACATGCGCGCAACGCTGGACAACTATGCTACAATGCGCGCACCACTGCCGCTGCGCTTATTGTCTAGCCGTGTGGGCAAACTTATGGATGGTTCAGTCACAGCACTACCCGTCTTCATTCGGGATACGCCGCAGTGGCGTTTCCCACTACGCACGAGGAGGGGCGTATGCCATTCGATGTCGAATTGTATCGCCGCGTCGTTGATGCCGCACCCGTTGCGCCACGGACCGTTCTGCGCCATATCAGCGTCATCGACATCCAGCCCGCAGGCGCGACCCAAACGCTGGTCTTTGTGCATGGGTATGGAGGCAGTGCGTTGCAATGGCTGCCGCAGCTCCGGTACTTTGGCCAATTTGCTCATGTGCTTGCGCCGGAATTACGCGGCCACGGCCAGAGTGACGATCCGCGTGAACTGCCAACCTCGATGGCAGGCTTGGTGGATGACCTCGAATTAGTGCTGACGCAGCTTGGGGTGGTCGCGCCCTTCACCTTGGTGGCCCATTCTTTTGGTGGGGCCATCTCCGTCGAATATAGCCTGCGCCATCCCGAACAGGTCAGCCAACTCGTCTTGATTGGGACCCCCACACATTTTATCATCCAACGCTGGATTCGGCGTCTGATGAACGTCCCGGCGGCACTCTTCAACCGCCTGGTCATCTGGCTCAACATCGCCCTCTATGCCTCTTTGCGGACCCTGCGCCGCATGCATGATGATGCGATGGCACCTTGGCCAGGTCAGCAGCGCTTGCCCCTGGTGCGCGTGCCGACTCTGGTGATGCTGGGGCAACGTGACCGCGTCTTTCAGCGCGAACGCTACGAAGAAGTGACGCACCTCATCCCAGGTGCCCAGCAAATCGTCATCCCCGTCTCGGCGCACCTCGTGCAACTCGAACGCCCCGAAGCGGTGAACCGCGCCATCCGTCGCTTCGTGGCCGGGATTGCGCCAAGTGGCGCGATGCCCCCCTCTGGCCCAGTCGGCAACGAACTGCCAGCCGCTGTGCGGCGCGCAATGGCCCCCTGGCTGCAAAGCTATGATAATGACGTTCCCGAGCAGATCCCCATTCCGCGTCAGCCGTTGAATGAATTGCTGAGCAACGCCGCCCGCGCATTCCCGAACCGTGCCGCCCTCATTTTCTTTGGCCAGCACATCAGCTACCGCGAATTAGATCGGCTCAGCAATCGCTTCGCGCATGCGCTGCGCGCCAATGGGGTGCAGCCGGGGGACCGCGTCGCCATCGTCTTACCCAACATCCCCCAGTGCGTCATCGCGTTTTTCGGCGCGCTCAAAGTCGGGGCGGTCGTCGTGTTGGGCAGCCCGCTGATGAAGGAAAGCGCGATCACCGAGCAATTGCGTGATGCTGGCGCGACGCTGCTGGTGACTTTGACGACCTATCGCCCCACCATCGGGCGCATCTGTGCGGAGACGGACGTTCGTGCCGTCATTTTGACGGGCGTCCGTGAATATCTGCCATTGGCGCAACGGGTGCGCTTGGCGCGTCGCAGTGATGATCTGGAACCACCCCTGCCCGCAACCGCCGACACAGTCGCATCGCGCATGACACCGCCCCTGCGTTCCTTCCAGCGCCTCATCGCCGCCAGTTCGGCGGCACCGCTGCCAATATGCCGCACGATGGACGATCTGGCGTTGCTGCAATATACATCGGGGACGGTCGATCTGCCCAAGGGGGTCATGCTGACCCACGCGAACTTGATGGCCAACGTCAGCCAGGTTCGCCATTGGATCACGGATGCACGGCGCGGACGTGAGGTCATGCTGTGTGCCCTGCCACTTTCGCATGCCTATGGCATCACCGCTGGCATGAACCTCATCCTGGCGCTGGGGGGATCGCTCATCCTCATTCCCACCACGCGGGTCGACGCCATCCTGGCTACGATTCGGCGTTACCACCCGACGATGTTGCCAAGCGTGCCGTCGCTCTACCTGGCCATCGCCAACTATCCGCATGTGCGCGCCTTTGGCGTCGCCAGCATTCGCATCTGCATCAGCGG
>JACDGC010000713.1 GCA_013815535.1 Ktedonobacterales bacterium | reverse complement strand
CGGCGTTTCGCAACACGCCGCTGCACTATGGGTATCGGGTCGCCAATGTCAGCAACCTCACGCTGACCTTCCACACCTTCGCCGAGCTTTCAGGGCCGAACTATGGTGCGGACATCGTCCGCCAGAGCCATAATGTGAAGGTGCCGCCCTATTCCGTGAGCGACACCATTACCGGCAGCTTTCCCGCCTTTCCAGCGGGCGCGAGCGCCATCTTTGCGGTGCGGCTGAGCGAAATCAATGAAGACACCATCAATCAAGATGTCAAGTTCGTTCGCATCGACCTTCACGACACCCTGTTCACGCCCCCGCGTGCGCCTGTGGTGCACATCACCACCCCAGCCTCCAATACCCATGTGACGGCCAACGTGCCATTTCGCCTTGCTGGCTCGGTGAGCGTGACATCTGGGGAAAAGCTCTCCGACATCGTCACGGTATGGAGTGTGAATGACGTGCCCATCGCCACTGGCACGGAAACGACGACCACGCTGACGACGCCGGGCTACGCCAACATCAAGTTCTCTGTGACGGATGCCTATGGGCAAACGAGCAATGACCGGGTGACACTCATCGTCGATCCACAGCCGCCGACCGTTACGATTCTGGCCCCCAGCGACGGCCAAGCCTTCACGAACGTCACCAACGCGGGGCAACAGTTGACCCTTGTGAGCACCGGCTCGGCAGGGGTGACGCGCTATAGCTGGTCAGATTCCATCGCGGGGGAGCTGGGCACCGGGAAATCGCTCACCATCACATTGTATCCCCCGAGGGTGATCAATTGTGGCGCATCCCAGTCGCGTGTGCTCACCCTCACCGGCAGCGACGATAGCGGCCAGCACGCAACAAGTCAGGCGACCATCACGTTGGCCCCGCCGTGTGTCCGGTAAGGGGGCTGCCCCCATGCGGTTGCCGCCAAGAGCGATGCCTAGCGCGATGTCCTCGCGCGCCTCCGCATCACCACACGCCATTTGTTTAGCGATGACGATGGTGCTGCACCGTCCAGCGATACCATTGCGTGCGATAGAGGGGCAACTGCCCTGGCTGATGCCACCTATCGCGCACCGTTCAGATGAGTAATTCAAGGAGATCACCCATGCATAGTCTATTTCAGCGTGTCATCCCACTCGTCCTGATGCTGGGCTTAGCGGCCTGTACCTCCGGGAGCCTTGCCGCAACGGAGGCCACGCCGTCACCGGGAGCGACAACGACAACTGGCGGAACAACACCCACTGGCGTAACGCCGACGAGCATAACACCCACGGGAGCAACACCCGCACCAACCATCGTGCCCGTCGGCTTGCGCGTGTCGATCATAGCCGCGACCCACGACCGGGTCATGGTGTATCAGGGAGAAACGGTCCAGCGGGCCTTTACCGCGCGTGTCGATGCCAATGGCCAGCTCCTGTTCCTCAAAGAGATCGACCACATCGGGTTATGGACGCATATCGTCGCTACCAGTGACACCCTCTTTTTCTATAATCTGTACCTGCGTTCCGGTTTCGTGGCACGCATTGGCTCAGATGGCGCGCTCATCACGCTGAAAACGTATGCCGCTGGGAGCGTGAAAGAGATCACCCATTTTGTGGCCCAGGGGGATTCCGTGTTCGCCTATCACCGCGATACCCGCTCAGGAACGGTGTTCACCTTCGAGGCCGATGGAACCATTACCAACCGGAAAACATACGGCCCCGGCAATGTGCAGGATCTCACGAATTTTGTCGCAACGGGGACCGCGGTGTTTGGCTATAACCATGACACCCGTTCGGGCACCGTCTTCCACATCGAAGCGGATGGGACCATCACCAACCTGAAATCCTATGCGCCTGGTAATGTGCAAAATATCACCGACTTCGTGGCCACCGCTGACCGCGTCTTCGCTTATAACCACGATACCCTTTCGGGTACCGTCTTCCGCATCGAGGCCGATGGGACGATCACTAATCTCAAATCCTATGCCCCTGGCAATGTCCAACGGATTACCCAGTTTGGGGCTACAGCGGATCGTCTCGTGTTTTTCAATAACTTCACCCAAAAGGGAGTGGTTTCACGCCTCGACCCGGATGGATCGATTGTAAATCTGAGCACATTTTAGCGCATCCTGTCCTGAGGGTGAGCACCTGTGGTATCTTCGTTTCGCATGTGCTGACCCTCATCGGTAGGGACGATGGGGGCCAGCATGCGACGAGTCAAGTAGCCGTATGTGCACACCAGCGAAGTGGCAGCGCAATTCGGCGTCTCGCTGGCGCGGATGCAGACCTGGATCACGGGGGGCGATCCGGCTCATCTGGCGGTCCGATACTCCGCTGATGAAGCACTGGGTGCTGCCGCGCGCTGTCCTTGGGGAGCGGGAAGATCCTCCTCGTCACCCCGCCGCAAGCCCGGTGAGGGAGGGAATGATCTCGCCCGCAACTGATCGTAGCAAATCCTGCCTCCATCTGAGGCCTGCCAACAGGGCGGCGTGTATCGGGAACGACGATGAGCCTTTGTAGGTCGGCGTTAACAATTCTAAGTCGAGTGTACTCCGCACCGGATTATGAGCCTATTTTTGGGGGGGTAGCTGCGGCGTCGAGGCTGGCCCCGCCACGTGTTGCGGCCCTAGCAAAAATGTCACTCCACGCCATGCGTTACCAAGCACGCTCCCATGTCTCAAAACGATGTTGCTATGCCTTTTTTGATGAGTATTACCCCAGCGCCTGCCGATGAG
>JACDGC010000042.1 GCA_013815535.1 Ktedonobacterales bacterium | reverse complement strand
ACACCACCCTGATGCGCTTCCCCTGCTGCCTCTCATGTTAACATTGTGGTTGCACCCAATCTCGAGCCTAAGATATTCCAATAATTCGTGCAAAACCCGGGCGATGTTTGTCTGTCTAATTGACCCGGTTGCGGCATCTACGTTCGCCGTGAGATAAACAGAGTGGTCGAGAAAACGTTCGCGACGCCATTGACTTTTGCCCTGCTATCGAATATAATGAATATGTGTTCATTCGATTGAGTGAATGTTCATTAGAGAGGAGGGGCAGATGGTAACACCGGCACCCGATCCGATTCAGGCACAGCTCATCGCGGCGCGGCGCACCCAGATTTTGGATGCCGCCGCGAAAGTCTTCGCGGAAAAGGGCTTTCATCCCACGACCATCAAGGATATCGCCAAAGAGGCGGGCATCGCGGATGGCACCATCTATCACTATTTCGAGAACAAGGGCGCGCTGCTGTTGGGCATCTTTGACCATATGCGCGCGGCAGTCACCCGCGAGGTGAACTTCACGACGCTCGACCCTGACGACCTGCGCGGCTTTCTGCACGCCTTCATCAGCCAGCCCTTGCAGGCGCTGCACGCCGACAGATCCGAGCTCTTCCGCATCATCCTCGCAGAGATCATGGTGAACCGCGATCTGCGCGAGCGGTACTACCAGCAGATGCTCGAACCGACGTTGGCTCTGGCTGAACCCATCTTTGCGCGGTGGGTGGCTCAGCGTCGCATCAAGCCGCTGGATATGCGCCTGACGCTGCGCGCGATATCGGGCATCATCTTCGGCCTCATCTTGGAATCTATCATGGGCGACACGACGCTTGAGGCACGGTGGGACGAACTGCCCGACTTCCTCACCGACCTGATCCTGAACGGGCTAGGGAGCGACCAACCATGACCATTCCCCAAATCGATGTGACTGCCGCATCCTTCAAGGCGAATCCCTTTCCGTACTATGCCCAACTGCGCGACGAAGCCCCTGTCCACCCCGTCACGGTGCGGATGACCCAGCAGCGCGCCTGGCTGGTGACGCGCTATGCGGATGTGCTGAGCGTGCTCAAAGACGAGCGCTTCGCCAAAGACCGCCACAACGCCATGACCCCAGCGCAGCTCCGCAAGGTGCCCCTGATTATGAACGCTTTCAAACAGCTCCAGCGCGGCTTGTTGAGCCTGGACGGCGCGGACCACGACCGCCTGCGGGCGCTCGTCCACCAGGCCTTCACCGCCCGAATGATCGAGCAGATGCGCGAGCAGATCCAAACTGTCGCGGATGAGCTACTCGACGCCGCCGAGGCGCGGGGCAGCATGGACGTGATCGCTGACTACGCGCTGCCCCTGCCGCTGACGATGATTGGGCGCATTCTGGGCATTCCCGCCGAGGACAACGCGAAGTTTCATCGCTGGACCACGGTCGTCTTGGGGGCGGCCTCCAACCGCAACCCGCTCGTACTCGTCCCGAACATCATGGGCCTGACAGGCTACCTCAAGCGTGCCATCCGGGCGCGCCAGGCCCAGCCGCAAGACGACCTGATCTCGGCGCTGGTGGCGGCCAAAGAGGGCAACGACCGCATGACCGATGATGAGATCCTTTCGATGATCTTCCTGCTGCTGAGTGCGGGCCATGAGACCACCGTGAACTTGATCGGCAGCGGCACCCTCGCCCTGCTAGAGCACCCTGACCAGTTGGCCCGCCTGCGCGACGACCCCGCCATCATCAAGCCCGCCATCGAGGAAATCCTGCGCTTCGTCTGCCCCGCTGAAACGGCGACCGAGCGCTATGCCCGCATGGACCTCACCATCGCGGGTACCGCCATCCCCCGTGGCGAGTTGGTCTTGGCGGTGGTCGGCTCGGCGAACCGCGACCCCGCCTACTTCGACGACCCTGACACCCTGGACCTGACGCGCGCCAATAACAAGCACCTCGCTTTTGGCCAGGGCATCCATTACTGCCTGGGCGCGCCGCTGAGCCGCCTGGAAGGCCAGATCGCCCTCAGCACGCTGGTGGGCCGCTTCCCCAAACTGCGCCTGAGCATCCCCACCGAGCAGGTGCAATGGAAGGACAGCTTCATCCTGCGCGGCCTCAAAGCCCTGCCCGTGTCCCTCTAAAGCAGCGTTCGCGACAAGCGCTCAAGTAAAGCCAAGGCCTGTGATCTATGCAAGCAGGTTTCGTGGCTCACAGACCCCGTGTGCTTTTTTGCACTGCGCTCCTGCTCCATAGCTTGCGCGCTGGAAAAATTGTGCTCACCCTGTGGGGCATACTGCTCATCATCCAGACTTCGCGCCATCAAGAAAGGCTCACTATGTCCAATGCGCTCACCCAGTGGGTGCTCAGTCGGCGATCCGCGACCATCCTGATCGCTTCCCTGGTTTTAGTCATCGGCCTCTTTGGCACCACACAGCTTCAGGAAGAGTTGCTGCCAAACTTCAGCTTTCCCTATCTCGTCGTCACGGCGGTTGACCCAGGGGCCAGCTCGCAGGTGGTGGCGGATCAGGTGTCCAAGCCCATCGAGACGGCGGCCTCGCAACTGTCGGGGGTGCAGCAGATCAACTCGACCTCGTTGCAGGGGTTTTCAGTGGTGTTGGTGCAGTTCAACTTTGGCGTGAATACCGACACCTTGCAGCAGCAACTGAATGCCAAGATCGCGGCGGCGCAGTTGTCGACCTCCGCGACTGGGGCAACGGTGCAGACGACCATCACCCAGCTCAACGCCAACACCGCGCCCATCCTCTATGTGACGGTTGAGGGCAAGAACGGCCAGACCAGCGCGCAGCTCGCGCAGTGGGCCGACCAGACGGCCTCGCCCGCACTGACCACGGTGAAAGACGTCGGCAATGTGCAGGTGGTCGGCGACACCACGCAGCAGATGGTCATCGTGCTCAACAGCAGCGCCCTGACCGCGCATGGCCTGAGCGTGAGCGACATCACCACCAGCCTGCGGAGCCAAGGCATCAGCTTCCCCGCTGGCACCGCCGACATCGCGGACCAGCTCGTGCCCGTACGCGTGGCGACCACATTGCCCAATGCCCAGGCGCTCGGCGATCTGCTCATCACCCCCGCCACGGGGGGCAAACCAGTGCGGCTGGCCGATGTCGCCACCCTTAGCAATGCCCAGGTTTACCCAAATGGCTCAGCCAAGGTAAACGGCACCAGCGGCGTCTTGCTCGACATCTATAAAGCGCAGGTCGGCAACACCGTCAAGGTGTCGGATGGCGTGCTGAGTGAGCTCACCAAGCTCAACCACGACAACCCCGATTACCATCTCACGCCCATCTATGATCAAGCGCAACAGATCCGCGACTCGATCAATGGCGTGGTGCGTGAGGGCATCTTGGGGGCGATCCTCGCCATCGTGGTGATTTTCCTCTTCCTGCGGAGTCTGCGAAGCACGCTGGTGACGGGCATCTCCATCCCATTGTCGATTATGACAGCACTCGCGCTGCTGTGGTGGCAGGGCATCTCGCTCAACACGCTGACGCTCGGCGCGCTGGCCATCGCGGTCGGGCGCGTCGTCGATGACGCCATCGTCGTCCTCGAAAACATCTATCGCCACGCCCAAACGGGCGAACCGATCCGCGACGCCGTACGTAATGGCACGCGCGAGGTCGCGGCGGCCATCACTACCAGCACCATCACGACGGTCTGCGTCTTCTTGCCGTTAGGCTTTACAGGCGGCATCGTGGGGCAACTCTTCTTGCCCTTCGCGCTGACCGTCACCTTCGCGCTGCTCGCGTCATTGGTGGTCGCGCTCACCATCGTCCCCGTCTTTGCCAGCTTCTTCATGAAGGTGCCGACGATGCCAACGGCCAATGGGACACGCGCGGTGCTGGTCGCGCCAGAAAATACGGTCTTGCAGCGCGTCTACACGCCGATCTTGCGGTGGGGCTTGCGGCACCGATGGAGCACGCTCGGCATCGCCTTTGGCTTGCTGCTGGTGACCTTCGCGGGCGCGGGGGCTGCGGGCATCCCGGTTGGCTTCTTGTCCAGCGGCAACGCGACCCTGCTGCAAGGGACGCTGGCCGTCCCCCAGAGTTCGGACCCGCGCCTCACCACCAAAGCCATCCAGGGGATGGAAGGCGTGCTGGCGACCTATAAGAGCCAGGGCAAGGTCGCGCTGTACGAGATCACCACGACTGGCAACTCCGCGCTGGATCTGACGCGCCAGGCACTGGGTGGCGGCAACACCACCGCTACCTTGCTGATCACCCTGCCATCGAATGTCGATGGGGCCAAGACCGCCAAAGACCTGCAACGCGATCTGCAACCCGCCGCGCCGCAGGGCGGCACCATCGCGGTCTCCGTCGCCAGTTCCTTTGGTATGGGGGGGAACACCCTCTCTTACGTCGTCAATGGCCCCAACGCGGCGGCGGTGAAAATGGGCAGCGACGCGGTGTTGAATGCCTTGCAACCGCTGAAAAACATCGCCCACCTGAAAAGTGATGTCAGTGCTGTCACGCCGCAGATCGTCGTGACGCCCGACCCCACCAAGAATCCGCTCGCCAACTCGGCGCTCATCGGGCAACGGCTGAGCGCGCTGTTGCAGGGGCAGAGCACGGGTACCCTCACCTTTGGCGACGGCTCGCAGGCCCAGATCGTCGTGGCCGTGCCTGGCCTGGGCAGCGGCGACATCACCGGATACATCGCCCAGATTCAGCAATTGCCGCTGGCACCGGGCATCACCATCGGGGATGTGGCGACGGTGCAGCAGGTTATGGGCGTCACGCAGGTGACGCGCATCAACCAATCACTCGCCGCGACCATCACCGCTGACATCACCACCGACAACACGGGGTTGGTGACGCAAGACGCCGCAAAAGATCTCAAGGGCCTGGCGCTGCCAGCGGGTGTGACGGTGACGCAAGCGGGCATCGGCCAGCAGCAGGCACAGGCCTTTGGTGGCCTGGGCATCGCCATCCTGGCGGCTATTGCGCTGGTCTACCTGGTGATGGTCATCGCCTTTGGCAGCTTGCGCGAACCCTTCGCCATCCTTTTCAGCCTGCCGCTGGCCTTCATCGGGGGCATCACGGCGCTGATCATCACGCACCATCAGCTCAACTTGTCGTCCATTATGGGCTTCTTGATGCTAATCGGCATCGTCGTAACGAATGCCGTTGTGCTGGTGGACCTCTATAACCAATTGCACGCGCAAGGGATGACCACCGAGGCGGCGTCGATCGAGGCGGGGCGCACGCGCGTGCGGCCCATCCTGATGACGGCGCTGGCGACCATCCTGGCGCTGATGCCGTTGGCGCTGGGCCTTGGTGGCAACGAGGGCAGCATCATCGCGTCGGATCTGGGAGTCGTGGTCATCGGTGGCCTGCTCACCAGCACCCTGCTGACATTGGTGGTCGTCCCGGTGGTTGTCAGCCTGCTAGATCGCAACAAGGCAGGTCCCGCACTAACCAAGACGGTGATGGATAACCCCATTACACCCATTCTGCCATCTCCGGTGAGGCGCGGTTCTTGACCCTGCCAGTGCCCAATCTGCGGAGGGAGACATGCTGTGGCAAGGTTTCAGCATGTCTCTCTGCGCCGAAGTTTGGATAATATAATTCCTAACAGTACCCATCATTACGGCGCATCTCGCCGCGCATGGTGGGTTTTAACTACTTGTGACTCGACTTTGGCCCTTTTCCTGAATATGATAGCTTGAGAGATGGCATTTTTGCATTTGGAGAGCTCGCGATGAATTTCTTTCCTGCGGCCTTGGTTGACTTCATGGCGCAGGGTGCGTTCAGGAGGTCACTACCGACCCTGGATCACCTCACGAATTACCTGCTCCCTTACCAGGTGACAATGAAGGTGAGGTCATTGACATTTGTCGATGTAGGGCCAATGCGAAGTACATCCCCTAGGCCATCGAAGAACGTCATCGCATCATTTCGCACTAAAAAATCTGTTGGTGGGCAGTGCAGCTCCAGTGCACGCTGCAAACTTGTGCCAGTGACGACCGCTCCTGCAGCATCTGTTGGTCCATCCACTCCGTCGGTCGCCAATGTCAACACCGCAACGCGGTCAAGACCAGCGAGGGCCTCTACCATGGCCAGCGCCACTTCTTGATTGCGGCCCCCGCGTCCGGTGCCATGGAGCGTCACCGTTGTTTCGCCCCCGATAATGAGACACGCCGGGCGTGGCAGCGGCTGACCGCTGTGGACCATCTCTTGCGCGATTGATGCGAAGAAGCGACCAACCTCGCGCGCTTCACCTTCCATGGCGGTGGTGAGAATGGCCGTGTGAAAACCTTCTACTTGAGCTTGGAGCAGCGCTGCTTTGGCAGCCACCTCAATATCGCCAATCACGGTGGTATATCCATGGCTAAAGATCGCATCGCCGGGCTTCGGCGTTTCCGGCCATCCCCCCCGTGTCCCACGGACAAGATGTGTGAGAATCGCAGCAGGTACGCGCTCAGTCAGGGCATACCGTTCAAGGATGGCGAGGGTATCGCCATAGGTCGAAGGGTCTGGGACGGTGGGGCCTGATGCAATGACATCCAGCGGATTTCCCAAGACATCGGAAAGGATCAATGTGATGATGGGTGCGGGATATGCTAGCCGTGCCAGCCCGCCCCCCTTCACCAGATCCAGATGCTTGCGGACGGTATTCACTGCGGTGATGGGGGCTCCACTGGCGAGCAGCAGATGCGTCATCTGTTGCAGGTCGCTCAGCGTGACGCCAGGCACGGGCAGGACCATCAGCGCCGAGCCGCCCCCCGACAGGAGCACCAGCACGCGCTCATCTGCTGCAGTGGTGGCGAGTGAGCGTGCGATGGTTTCCCCCGCCACAAGACTGTTGGCATTAGCAATGGGATGCCCCGCCGCAATAACCGTGGTGCGAGGATGCCATTCCTGCGTCGCCTCCCCCTCTTTGGTCACGATCAGGGCTGTGTGCACCTGATCCGGCAGCGCATCGAGCGCGGCGTGCGCCATAGGCACACTCGCTTTCCCGATGGCGAGTAACCGTAGCGGTTTTGTGGCGAACTCTGCGAGCGGCAATGCCCGGCGTACCAGTGGCCCAGGGGCAACGGCGGCGAGTGCGGCCTGCACAATGCGCGCCAGGGGCTGCCCAATGGGGAGATGGCGCAAAGTAGACGTCTCGATTGGTAACATGACTGCCCCCTCTCTGCGGCACATGTGACTCAGGCCACCTGCATGACGGTCATCGGCCCTTCGGGCAAAACCGCGATGCGTCCCATTGGGCCGATGGAATCAACGAGGGTCGTCACGATGGCTTGCACGTCTGGGGCTGGTGTCAGCAAAGCGGCTCGTACCAGTTTATCCGGCAAGCTGGAATGCAGGTAGACCTGCGCCTCAGTTTGTACAAGCGCTTGTTTTTGGACCTGCCATTGATCGGGGACATGAAAGTCCGGCTGATGGATAAGCGACAAGAGTGCACCAGCAGACGTGGCTTGGGCTAAGAGGTGTTGATACGACCCGTGCGCGGGCAAACCATCGCGGCACTCCGCCACCAGAAGGATCGTACCACCAGGACGCACAAGCCGCGCCGCCGCCGTCATCCCCTTCACGCTCTGATAGAGGTTTTGGTCAAGCGGATAGCCCCCGTTGGTGGTAATCACGACATCATAACTGTGGGCGGCGGCGGTCACGGCATGAGCAGTGAGAGAGGTACAGCCCGCGCGATGGGCGGTGCGATAGGACCCCGCAAAAATCCCCGTAATCTGCTGCGCGGGATCGAGTGTCACATTGATCAAGAACTCCGGGGCGCAGAGCGCGACGGCCGCAAGAATGCCTTGATGAATCGGATTAGCGTCGAGTTCCATCCAGGTCGCTTGCGGGTGGTCGATCAACGTTGCGCTATGGAGAGCTTGAATGGTGGGTAAGCCTGCCAAACCCGGAATGACGGCCTTGGGACCACCCGAAAACCCCGCGAAGAAGTGGGGTTCGATGAAGCCAACGGCAATGTGGACATCTGCCGCGAGGTAGTGTCGATTGACCCAAACCGGGACGCCCGTGGGCGTCTGCCCCACCTGCACGAGCATGGCCGCGTCGGTGGCATCATGGTTGATGATGGGCACAGTCGCTACGACATCCGCCCCTAACATTCGCACTAATTCGGTGTGTGTCATCGCTCGATGCGAACCATTGCCGACGAGGATGACGATGTGCTCACGTGGCACGATAGCTAAGGCATCGAGCAACCAGGGCACCAAGAGATGATTGGGAGTGGGGCGTGTGATATCCGAGATGGCGATGGCGACCCAATCAGTTGGGCGAACCATGGCGGCCAATGGTGCGGCGTCGATAGGCTGCCGCAACGCCGCGTCGAAAGCCACATGGGCATCCATCAATGGTGGGGCTGGTCGTGAGCGAAAGATCTCCGTCTGATGATCTGGCAGCACCACCTGACGAGTTTGCGAGCCGTAAGGCAAAGCGATCTGCATTACCCCTCCTGATGAGGTGGTGCCCACGCGACCACGGGATTCGTCAATGTACCGATGCCGGGGATCGTACACTGGACCTGATCACCGGGCTGCAATGAAATGGGGGGCTGGCGAAAGGCCCCCACCCCACGTGGCGTACCCGTCAGCACCAGATCGCCCGGTTCGAGGGTGGCGAAGCATGAGAGATGCACCAAGATTTCGGCGACCGTGAAGATCATCTCGTGCGTCGTGCTCGCTTGCATGACGGCCGCATTGACCTGACAGGTGAGCGGAATATCTTGCGGGTCAGGCACTGCATCAGCGGTGAGCAGGGTAGGGCCAAGCGGGCAAAACGTATCGAAATTTTTGGCGCGGGTCCACTGCCCATCCCGCTGTTGCAGATCACGGGCGGAAATATCATTTGCGAAAACAAGGGGTTCCCTGGGTGGCGCGCTGCCCTGCTCGCGGCAGTGGTCAGCGTAATTCATCCCCACGGCCAGGATCTTTGATGGTCGTAACACCGGAGCTTGCAAGGTCAGAGTGGCTGGCTCAAGCACGGTGGGATGTTGCTGGGTCGCGAGGTCTTGGAGGCCCGCGTGCAGTTGCGGCCAAGCTGTTATCAGATCTTCCATTGTCCCCGCAAAGCCATGCGATGTGAGATCGATGATCCCATCGTCATGGTGCACCCCGACCTTGAGCGTCCTTGCATGTATGAACTGAACCAACCGCATAGCACTCTTCCTACTTTCTCGCCAACCGCGCGCCGTAGCGGCAGCCCTCTATTGCGCCGTCCAGCCACCGTCGATGACCAGGGCCGATCCGGTGATGAAGGCCGCTTCATCCGAGGCGAGGTAGAGGGTCGCGTTCGCGATCTCATCAGGGGTGCCCATCCGGCCAATCGGCTGGCGCGCGTGGAGCTTCGCACGTTCTTCGTCCTCGTGCCCGGCAAAATTGCGCGCGAGATAGCCTTCGACAAAGGGGGTATGCACCGTGCCAGGGCAGAGGGCATTGCAGCGAATCCCCTGGCCGACGAAATCCATGGCGATGCTGCGTGTCATGGCTAGGATGGCCCCCTTGCTGGTCGAGTATGGCAGACGACGCGCGACCCCGATCTGTGCCGCGACCGAGGCCATGTTGATGATGACACCCCCTTGTGGCAGTTGGGTGGTCATCTGGCGCACGGCTTCGCGGGCACAGAGGAAGGCCCCTCGTGCATTGACACGCATGACCCGTTCCCATTCGTCGAGGCTCGTCTCAAGGATGTTGCCAACGTGGCTGACCCCTGCATTATTCACCAGGATGTCGAGGCGTCCATAGGTCGTGGCGATGTGTTCGATGGTGGCCCGTACTTGGGCCTCGTCGGCGACATCCATCGCCCAGGCTTCGGCGTCGTGGCCCAGCGTTTGCGCGACCCGCTGGGCCGCGTCACCCGCCAGATCAGCGATGATGACTCGTGCCCCCTGGTCGGCAAAGCGTCGCACGATGGCCTCACCGATCCCTGATCCCCCGCCGGTGATGAGCGCCACTTTGGTATCGAGTCGAAACATGGTGTCTCCTCTTTTTTGCTAATGCGGCATGTTTTGGATTGCCTGCGGAATCAGGGCGACGCCCCTCACCAGCGGATCATGCCCGCCCGTGAGCATCACGTAGGGCAGTGATGGCCTGCCACAACGCTTCGGGGATGGGATGCTGCGCCAATTCGACGGTCTGGTGCAGGCGCTCAGTCTTACTCACCCCAACAATGGTGGCGGCGATGCGTGGGTCACGCAGCGAAAATTGCAAGGCGGCGGCAGCTAATGGCACCTCATACGCTTGATACAAAGCCTCGATGCCAAACGCAAGCTGGATGAGATCGTCAGAGGCGTCCCCATACATATAGCGCGGATAGGCACGCGGCCCTTTGGCGAGGATGCGTTCGCTCTCGCCATCGCCATAGCTGGCGGCGGTATCGGCAAAGGGAATTGGCCCATGAAAGAGCGCTCGCAGGAAATCGAGCGCCTCCGCCTCCGTGACCTCATACGCAAACGTTTCGGGCATGTTGCCCAGTTCTGCTAAGCCTATGCATAGGGGGGGGACTAGCAGCCCTGTTTGGCCGAGGGGACGTAACGGCAATGGCAGCTCACTCATTCGCGCTCTCACTTAATCGAGATGAAAGATCGGGTGCAGGGTCGTCCACCAAGAGGTGCCGCGATCCGGGAACGGCTCTTGCAGCGGGTCGGTCAGGTGCCACCACCTGATCGTGGCGGGGTCAGCAGCAATGCGTGCCATGTCCGCCGCGAAGTCTTCGCCCACATACTCGAAATAGGCAAAAAGCGTCGTCGCGTGGCGAAAGATCGTGTAGTTTCGCATGTTGTTGGCCGTCATCGTTGCCAGGACTTCCGGCCAAACCGCGCGATGGATGGCTTCATACGCCTCGATTTGGTCGGGTTTGACGCCGATGACTTGCCCATATCGTTGCCGCATCGCACCCTCCATTGCGCGCTAGTGGCCGTTCGTCACCGAGGTGTGACGGTGCGGCCCGCCCACACGCTCGGCGATAGAACCGCCACTATTTGCTTCCCACATGGCCTCAAAGCCTAGCCCCGGACCAGTGGGCGCATGCACCAGCCCATGCTCATCGACGCAACTCTCGCGCACAACAGGGTTCGTCATCACGAGCGATTCATAGTAGGTGTTGTTGGGGATGGCCATGCAGAGATGACGATGGATCAGGCCCGGCCCATGCACCTCGGCGCGCAGGCGAAACGCCTCTGCCAGATGTGCCACGCGCACGGCTCCCGTGATCCCCCCCTTATAGTTCCAACTGGTACGGACGTAGGTGGCGCAACCAGCGACGATGTAATCTGCCGTATTCATATGGGCACCATCCGAAGTTTCGGCGACATTAAGGGGAATGCTGACGTTCTGTGCCAATTGCTTATAGGCGGTAATGCTAAATTCACGCATCGGTTCTTCATACCAGAGGTAGTTCGCGTCGGCGAGGACACGGCCCAGATAGATGGCATCGGGCAAGTCAAAGGCTGCCGAGCCATCATACATCAGGGGAATATCAGGGCCGACATGCTCGCGCACCGCCTGGCAAAGCTTCGCATCTCGCCGGGCTTCGCCCCATGCATGCAATTTGATCGCCGGGTAACCGAGAGCGAGGCACTGATCGATCACGTCGAGATATTCGGCGATGGAGGCAAATGTAACGGTGCTCGCATACGCGGGGATGCTCGTGCGAAACGTGCCAAGCAGTTGATGCACAGGCTGGCCTGCCTGCTTGCCTGCGATGTCCCACAGCGCGGAATCGACTAATCCCTGAATGTAGACCGGAAACTCTTCAACGCGGTCGATCTCCCACATGCGATGCCAGAGCCATTCACGCCGCAAGGGATCTTGGCCGACGAGTTCAGCGCGCAGTCGGCGTTCCACGATGTCAGCAACGATGGGGCCACGGATGGCAGGGACCACGCCTTCGATGCCTTCATCCGTCTGGATGTGGAGGATGCCACTGATGCCTGGACCATCCGAACCGGGTAAGCCATCACGCCAGCGAAAAGCAGGGGATATGGCATCGACAGGCATGAGATCAACTTGGACATGACGAATACGCATGGATAAACCTCTCAAATGAAAAGGGCACAGACCACCTGTGCCCCTGCGTTGCTGCGCTGAGGGGACAAGGTTGGAATACGATGGAGAATTACGAGCGTGTTGAGAGATCACCGATCATGCGTCGGCGCACTTCCAGTTCATAACTCTCGAAGAAGGTTTGGATGTGCTGCTGCATGCCCAGTGCTGCCGCATCGGCATCGCCATCATGAATGGCCCGTGCGATGGCCAGATGTTGTTGCGCTGAGGCGATGGGGCTGCCTGGTTTGCCGCCCTCCTCGCCCATGGCGGTATCTCCCGCCCAAAATTGTAATGAGATCACCGTCGCAACTGCCGAAAGAAGATATTCATTCCCGGTCGCTTCGGCGATTCCCGCGTGAAAGGCCGTATCGGCCTCGGTAAAGCGGTTGGGATCCTGCTGCTCGGCGCTGGTGAACGTGGCCTGCGCGGCCTCTTCGATTTGGCGGAGGCCGCGCGGGGTGATGCGCTCTGCCGCCAATCGCGCGGTTTGCATCTCGAGCGTCATGCGAAATTCACAGAGCTGCTGCACCTGGCGCGGGTCCCCACGCACGGTGACATCAATGAAACCCGATGCCGTTGGTGGGGTGGTCCGCATGACATAGATGCCGCTGCCCTGACGTGGGCGCAGCATCCCAGACACCGCCAAAACTTTGACTGCCTGGCTCACGGTATGACGACTCACGCCGAGTTCGCGTCCGAGTTCACGTTCCGTCGGCAACCGATCCCCCGGTTTGAGTCCCGCTTCTGCAATCAATTGCACGATGCGCGACGCAACCGTTTGGTACGTCTGTCGTTCGTCTTGTGTCTCAAGTGTCATGCAAGTGCCTCGCTCCGCTCGTCTTCCTGGCGCAGTATGCGGTAGGTCGATAAGAATATGCGATGTGCCCTTTCCCACAGATCGGTGCAAATCGCAAGCATTGTCGAATCAATCATGCCATATACGCGAAATCCTGTCAAGAGTTTTCAGCTAATATGCCCTGTTTTCAGCAAAATTGGCTGGGCAATTTATAGTGATCGTGCCACCTGACGATGCCCCATATTTCGTTTGTACCCCGATGATTCGCCTCATTTCACGTGTATGAGAAGATTTCGGCGAGCGCATTGACCTGGAAACCCCGACCATATCGGTGCCTCTGCCCTCTTGACAAAGCAAAATTGTCCTGGTAATATGC
>JACDGC010000712.1 GCA_013815535.1 Ktedonobacterales bacterium | reverse complement strand
TGCTCACCAAGACCAGCAAACTACAGACCATGATGCCACGTTAGACCAATCGATTCAGGTCATTGCCCCTCATCACCCCTTGTATGGTCAGCGCCTGCCGCTCCTCCGCCGCCTCCGCAAACGGGGTGAACCCCTGGTGGTGGTGCGTCTTCCCAGCGGAGCCACCCAGCAACTCCCGCAACGCTGGACCGACCTCGGCGTACTGCCCCCTCATCCACGACCGGAGACGCTTCCCCGCTTCTCCCTTGTCAGCCTCCGCGACCTGCTTCATATACTGCAAGACGTTCAAGCGCGTTCGTGTGTGAAGGAGGATCCATATGGCCCGTCCCGTTCCCCTGTGGGGGACGTTTGCCCCCCAGAGCCAACATGATTTGGTCGCCTTGTTGACGGAATTGCTCCATCGTCAGCTCCATGCCCAACGTGTGGGAGGTTCTCATGAGTCGTGCTGCTGCCATCCTACCCAGCCATCTGGCGCGCACCGCGCTGGTCTACATTCGCCAGTCGACCCCCAAACAACTCCTGCTCCATCAGGAAAGCACCCGTCGCCAGTACCAACTCGCCGAGCACGCCGCCAAGCTCGGGTGGGCCCAGCCCCGCATCCAGATCATTGATGACGACCTCGGCCAATCGGGCGCTTCCAGCTTGCACCGCATGGGCTTCCAGCACCTCGTCTCCGCCATTGGTTTGGGCGAGGTGGGCCTGGTACTGGTCACCGAGGTCTCGCGTCTGTCGCGCCTCAACAGTGACTGGCATCGGGTCCTCGAATTGTGTGCCGTCTTTGAAACCCTAATTGCGGACGATGAAGGGATTTACGATCCACGTGATCCCAATGACCGCCTGCTCCTTGGCTTGAAAGGCACCTTGTTTGCCGCGGAACTCCACATTCTGCACGCGCGGATGCGGCAAGGACTGCTCAACAAAGCGCGTCGGGGAGCTCTCCACGTGCGCTTACCCGTTGGCTACCGACGCCAACTCGATGGGACGGTCGCGTTGGATCCGGATGAACAGGTCCAATGGACGCTGCGCCTCGTGTTCACCCAGTTTGCCGCCACCCACAATGCGCGCGCCGTTCAACGCCATTTCCTGGCCGAACGCCTGCTGCTGCCTCGCGCACATGCGGACGGCGTCGAATGGGTCACTCCCAGCTATCAAATGCTCACGCAGATCCTCACCAATCCCGCGTATGCGGGGATGTTTGTCTACGGACGCCGCAAGCAACTGCCCCAACCCGGCGATCCCACCCAGCGGTGGGCACATCGGCTGCCCGAAGAAGAATGGGAGATTGTTGTCTCGGGCATTTACCCGGCCTACCTTACCGAAGCGGACTACACTCGCAACCGGGCTCAGTTGCGGGCAAACATGTACAACTTCGTTCAGCGCCGTCCGGGTGCGCCCCGCGAAGGAACCGCGCTTCTCCAGGGACTGGTCATCTGTGGCACCTGTGGCCACCGCTTGCAGGTGCATTACAGCCAGAAAGGTCCGCGCTACGTCTGCCGCAACGGCTCCATGCGCCAGGCCGCGCCAACGTGTCAATCATTCGGGCAAGCCTATCTGGATCGTGCGGTGCAGGCGCAGTTCTTCGACGCGATTCACCCCGCGCACGTGGCGACGTTGTTGGCGGCCATGGCCACCTTGGAGGAGGAACGCCACACCCGTGAGCAGGGCTGGCAACTCCGGCGCGAGCGGGCACGGTACGCCGTTCATCTCGCGCAACGCCAGTACGATGCCGTCGATCCCGACAATCGGCTGGTGGCACGCGAACTGGAGAAACGGTGGAATGCAGCCCTTGAGGAGCAAACCAAGCTAGAACGGGAATATGCTCAGGCCCAACAAACGGAACTGACGCCTTTGACACTCGAAGAACAGGCGGCGATCCAGGCCCTGTCGGTGAACATCCCCCAGTTGTGGGAAGCGCCCACAACCACGATGGCGGATCGCAAGCGACTCATTCGCACGGTGATTCAGGCGATCACGCTCACACCCCGCGCGCGGCGGCAAGCTCAAGTGACGATCCTGTGGAGTGGCGACGTGACCACGACGCAAGCCGTGACGTGTCCCCCGGTCGGCTGGCATTGTACCGCCGCCGCAACCTTGGTCAATCGTCTGCGCGAGTGCGCGCAAACCATGCCGGATCACCAGATTGCCGAGCGACTGAATCAGGAAGGGGTGACGACCCCAACGGGCAAGCCCTGGACGACGGCGCGCGTCGTCAGCTTACGCAAACAACATGCGATTCTGACCCAGTGTCCCACGGAACCAGGGACGGTGGCCATTCGGGGCGATGGCTTGGTGGCGACCAAAGAAGTGGCGCGACAACTCGGCATCTCGCATTCGCTAGTGAATCTGTGGGTGGCTCACGGGGTGCTCAACTGCGAGCAACGAGCACCCGGCTCGAACCAGTGGGTGACGTGGACACTCGCCGAGCAAGAGCGCGTCACGGGGGTGTCTCAGGGAGGGTCATGGCCTTCCCTGCGCGAGGTGATGCGCCAGCAGGGCTGTTCAGCGGCGGCGATCTGGGAGCGGGTTCGTGCGAAACAGTATCTCCCGCATCGCTGTCGCGCGGGGCGACAGTGGGAGTGGCATCTGCAACCCCTCTGAGCGAAAACCGCCACGAAACGTGGTACCATGAGCGCTGGGGTCCCTTGCGACAGGCGACCAGCAGAACAAGTGGACCCAGGCGATTTGTTGTGAGACACAGAGAGGGACGTATTTTGGATATCAGAGTTC
>JACDGC010000711.1 GCA_013815535.1 Ktedonobacterales bacterium | reverse complement strand
GGGTTCTTGGGGTTGTGTTTGAGGAAGTGTTGCCAGAGGGTGTAGGCGGCGGGGGCGAGCCCCAGTGGCGCGCCGGGATGGCCCGAGTTTGCCTGCTGCACCGCGTCGATGCTGAGTGTGCGAATGGTGTTGACGCAGAGCTCGTCGAGCGAGGTCTGCTGATCGATAGCCACGGGAAAATGTCTCCTTTGTCCGACGGGAGAATGAGTTGACCCTTCCACTATACAACGCCAACATGGATCGACGGCTCAGCCATATAAAAAACGCCGCCACGACATCCGCAGATATCATTGGGGGCGCTTCATCGCTGGCCGAGTGCGGCAGCATTGCTCACTCGCCTGTGATACTGTACCATCTGGGTGAATCGTGCGGCAACGCTGCTGCTCGCAAGCGGATATGCCAACCTCGCAAGATTTCAGCGCATCGCGCCTCAGGCGATGCGCTCGTGCTCAGCCTGCGCGCCAGATCTCGCAAACACCATCGCGGCGTGCCAGGGCCAGGGTGGGGACGCCCGCAGCCAGCGCAAAGACGAGCGCGGTGAGCGGCGCGCCCATTTCCCAGGTTTGCACGCGCTGGCCGCTCGCGGTGGCCCACAATTCCGCGCGTCCGTCGGGCAACGCCAGGGCCAGCAACGCCCCATCGGGCGCGGCGGCCATCCGCGTCTCAGCGGGGAGGTCGCCAGTTGGCAGTTCGAGATGGTGGCCCGTCGGCAGATCATAGAGGCGCAGCGCGCGGCTATCGAAGAGCACCGCCAACTGGGTCCCATTCGCCGCCACGGCGAGCGGATGCCACAGCGCGCGGGCCGGGATGACAATGCTCCCCTGGCGTTGCGGCCCAGCCGCCCCGAGCCGCCCATGTTGCCGCAGATTCCACAGATGCACGATGCTGGCATTCGAGATGTTGGCCGAGGCTGGCCCGGTCGAAAAAGTCAGCAGGGTTTCGCCGTTCCAGGCGAGGGCGCGCAGATGCACGCGCCAGTTGCGTCCGGCTGGCCCCTGGGGCACGGGTTCGTCGCAGCGCAGCGGCACGGCCCACGTTGGCGTCACCGTTCCCGCCAGGGGGCGCGTCCAGATCTGCGAGCCGAACCGCCCAGTTTCGACCCATTGGAAGGGATCTTCCTCGGCCAAGGCCGAGGGCGCGGCGGGCGTTGCCAGGCGCACCATTGGAGGGTTGTCGATGAGGATGCCATCCATCGCGCCAGTGGGGCCATTGAAGCTGGCCGACCACAACAACTTGCCGCTGGCACATTCCCACACGTGGATGCCATAATTCAGGCCCCAAGCCATCGCCAAGGTGCCATTGGGTGACAGGCGCACTTCTTGCAACACACCAGGGCGTAGCGCGCGGCCAGGGCCGGGGTCCAACGCGGCGATGCGCTGCGCCGTCTCGTTGTGCCAGATTTCGACGCGGCCATCACTGAAGCCCAACGCCGCCATGGCATCGCGTTGGGCCAAGGCCACCGCCACCAGCGCGGCATCATGGGTTTCGAGGGCTCGATAGAGGCGCAACGGTCCCGCTGAACGCGTCGCGGGTGCTGGGCGCTTCGTGGCGCGCGCGGGTGGTGGCGCGGGCTGGCTGCCGCCCCGCTGCTGGTCATAGGCCTGGCGCCGGGTAGGATCGCTCAGTACGCGATACGCGGCATTGATGCGCTTCATCATCTCCGCGCCTGCCGCGCCGACGACATCGGGATGATGTTCACGCGCCAGTTTGCGATACGCCGCGCGGATCGCTTCTTCATCGACGGTGGGTGCGACCCCCAATACCGTATACCAATCGGGGTCGTTCCCCTTCGCAGGTTGCGTCACGCTCCCACGCTTCCTCTGGCGTGCGCTTCCCCGGCCAGTGAGCGCCTCAGTCGGTCAATATTGCTCAGATCAATAGCACGGTTACGCGGGAATGTCCAGGGGATGCACTAGGGTGATCATCGGTTCGCCATTAGCTATCTGCTGGGCTGTGAGGATGGTCACATCCGCCACATATGCGCCCTTATGCAGGATGACGCCATCGGTCTGCTTAAAAGTGAAGATGATCCGATCCGAGGCGCCCCCAGATGGGCGGAGGGCCGTGATGGAGAGCGTGCCCTCGCTCAGGCCGCCATCCACGGGAATGGGCAGTGCTAACCGCCGAACGGGCAAATAGAAGGCGTTGGCTGGCGCTTCGACCTCGACGATGGCCATGCGTTTGTCCCCGCCGATCTCCATCGCTGTGCGCGTTTGCAGCCGCACCAAGATGGAATAGCTATGCTGCGGATACATATGTCGGGGCAACACGACGGTCCCCAGGGCCGCCGACGGCTCAGTTGTGGCCCCCAAGAGATCGCGGATGCGCGTGAAGAACGGATTGTTGCCCAACGGACGCGAGGGGGTTTTCGATTTCGCACTGGGCGGCGGCATATTCGGCTCATACCGGCGATCCGAATGGGCCGAGATCGACTGCCCCACGAAGGGCGACGGCGCTGGATGGGTGGGTGGCGTGGTGGCTGCGGAGGCGTCTGGCACAGCAGGGGCCGCCTCCGCAGATGGCGCCGTCACTGGCAGGGGATCGGTTTCGGTGGCCGCGTTGGCGGCTGACCACCCCGCGAAGGCGCTGGATGCCTGGGCCAAGGTGCTGGGCGAGACGCGGTCGGCGAAGCGTGCCCAGGCCCCCACCTGATCGGCGTCTAACTCGGCATCGGTCATGGTTGGCTCGGCTGGCGGTGGCTCGGCGGCAACGGGCTCATCCGAGGGGGTAGGGGC
>JACDGC010000710.1 GCA_013815535.1 Ktedonobacterales bacterium | reverse complement strand
GTCTTTGATGGCCGCGACTGCGTCTACTGCGGCGAAATCACCGAAGCGGCACTGACGCTGGATGCGACTGGCGAATGTGTCGATCTGGCTGCCCAAGGCGGCTCTAACGCCTTGGCGGATGACCCGCTCGACTCCGCCTACTCAAGCCAGACTGCCGCCGCCATCGTCGCCGCAGAATTCACGCGCCGTAGTGCTTACCTGGCGGTGGACGCTGATCAGTCCGCCGTGTTCCCCAACGTGCCAGCAGCCACCTTTTCGCCGTTCTTCGATGGACGAACGCTTGAAGACATCCTACATGAATTGTGCGACCTGCTCGGCGATTATGCTTGGGGGGTGTGGAATCACCCCACGCATCGCGATGCCATGGGCATACCGACCTGGCAACTGGCGGTTCATCCACGCGACACCAGCACCGTCAGTTGGCGCGCCCAACTCGCTGATGTGGCATCATGGCAGATCGCCCCCGCCGCCACGCGCGCTTATAATGGCGTGACGCTCCACTATTTGGATGCGACGAATGGCCCTGGTGCCGTCACTGTCACTGATAGTCGTCTGAATGGCGATCTTTCCCAGGGCAGTGCCCCATTTCGCTTTCGACGCTTTCGGCGTGACATGAGCAGCCGCATGCTTACCACGGCCCAGGCAACGGCACTCGCCAATCAATATCTCGCCAGCTTCAAGAACGTCAGCAATATCATTCAGGTGCGGCTCACCGCCGTCCGCACAGGCCAAGGCACCCCTATCCCATTGGCCCGCGTGCGTGCCGACACGAATATTGCCATCCCTGAATTGCTGACACGCGCAGCGGGCTTCGCCGTCCCCCCGGCGATGCTCCCCGGCACCAACATCTTCTATATTCGCCAAGCAACATATGACGAGCAATCAAGCAAAATACCCATGCTCACCCTCCTGCTTGATCAAGTCGCTGACTTCGCGGCAGCAGATCTTACGCGCCTGGGCTGGTCATAACATTAACCTCTTGAATCGGTCGTAATTGTTGGTCTTGTCTTGCGGTTATCGTTGTCAACATTGAAGCTCTATCATCTATACTAAATCTGAGATACACATCTATATGATCAGGAAAAACATTGACATACTCAACAAAGCGAGCAATCAACTCGCGTTGTTGAGCGATTGCGCCTTGTTCAAGAACTTCTAACATCTCATCAACAACCTTATAAGCATAGTTTATATCTAATTTGCGTGCTTGCACCGATACAGACTCAGACCGCAAAGAAGCCAAGCGTGAAGTTGCTTCCAACCAAGCTGTATTTGCTCTGTCGTATTCCTTCTGTAAAAGAGTGGTCACACCACTTGTGCCAATTAACTGAAGCAGAGATTCAACCCTTTTTTGGTGTACCTGCACCTGTGTAGTTGCCTCACTAATTTGAGAGGTCATATTACGTTGTGACTCTGACAAAAGCTCGTTTGCACGCTCTACCTCAGTAGCAATATAATCAGGAGTAAACACTACCTCTCTCAATAAATTGACAACTGCTTCCTCAATATACCAACTAGGTTTGCGTGGCATCTCGCATTCTTTTGGATGCGTGAACTGAGAAACCGCACAACGATAAAAACGATAATTTGAGCCTGTTGACTTGCCTCCAACTAATGAAGAAGCTCGACCGCGCTCAGCGCAAAGACCACACCGCACCATTCCCGATAAAAGATACGACGAAGAAAGCGTTCGAGGCACTGCAAATGGAACTGCACGTTTCCTACGATTTTCTTGCACTTGCAAAAACTCATCCATAGTAACATAAGGTTCGCAAAAATGGCCCCCATCTTCCCAAGTCGAAGGATAACGTGAACCACCAAAATCAAAGATTCCAGCATAAATCAGATTACTGAAAAAGAACCCATAGTGAGTAAAACGTGTAAACAAGCGAGTAGCCTTGTAAATCTCCTTAAAACTCGCATTGTCCCGCAACTTCATCTGCCAAGCAAGCGCAACACGCTCGGCAGCCGCCTCATCTTTTACTAAACGATTGCCATAACGAATTTCTCCAGTATGCCTACGATGAAATTCGACTTTCTCAATGCGATACCCCATAGGAACATGGCTACTAACCCAAAAGCCTTGTTCTACCATATAATGTTGACCTCGCTTTACATCAGTCGATAAATCATCTAAATATCGCTGGTTTTTCCAATCAACAAACGCCTCAATTACAGGAGCAAGCTCATTATTGGGAATCTCATCAACCTTGCTTGCCACAACAAACCCCCGCTTGCGGAGGTCCGCTTTATAAAACTGTGAATCAAGTTGATTACGAGCAAAACGCGAAAACGACCAAATGACAATGCCATCAGCCAAGCGCGGCTGCTGGCGCGATAAAGCCATCATCTCTTGAAACTGTTCCCGATGCTCTTTGCTGCCTTGTTGCGCCTCATCAATAAACATGCGTTCAATAATCCATTGTTCTTTCTCACACCATTGCTGAACTCCCATCATCTGGCTCTCAATAGTCTGATTATCACCCGGCGAGTGACGCAAATACACCCATACCCGGCTACCCACTGGCAATTCCCACCGTTGCGCATCAAACATCCCCTGTGCTTGTTTGTGACGTGGCATCGTGTCCCCTCCCGTGATTCCCCTCAGTATACAAATGAGCGCCACACCTTTACCAAATGTAGCGCCCTTCCAGTTCTCAGTCATTACCTCATTCTGCTTGCTACGCCCCCTATCACTGCGCCAAGGCCCCCAACAAACGCGACAATTAGTCCACCAAA
>JACDGC010000709.1 GCA_013815535.1 Ktedonobacterales bacterium | reverse complement strand
CACCCGGATTCATGTCGGGGTGATATTTGCGCGCCAGCTTGCGAAACGCCTTTTTGATGTCGTCGGTGCTCGCCGTGCGTTCGACGCCCAGGATCTTGTAATAATCTTTGTAGTCCATCGTTCATTTCCGGGGCGCGGCTCGGTCGTACCGTTCGCGCCCCCCATCCCCGTTTACTTGCTTGTGGGGGTGGCGTCCTCTCCTGAGCTGACATGTACCTTGGCGGCGCGCAGCAATTCATCGCCATAGAGGTAACCGCGTTGCATCTCTTGCACGATGGCCCCTTCGGGCTGGCCTGAACTATCGACGCGCTCCACCGCCTCGTGCAGGTGCGGATTGAAGCTCTCGCCTTCGGTGTTCATGCCCACCACGCCCTCGCGCTGGAGCATCCCATTGAGTTGACCATGCAGGTGCTTCAATGATCCCAACAGGGTATCACGGTCGGCAACTTCTTGATAGGCCAGGGCGCGTTCGATGTCGTCGATGGCTTCCAGCACGCGCAGCAGCAGATTCTTCTTTTCTTGTTTCACGCGGTCTTGCGCACGCTTCTCTTGCATCTTGCGGAAGTTATCCATCTCGGCGCGCAACCGCACATATTTGTCTTTCCAATCGGCGGCTTCCGCACGAGCGGCTTCCAGATCCTTTGACATGACGCTCTCTTCCTGTGTTCCGTTTTCGGGGTTCACGGTCGTATCTTGTGGATTGCTCATAGTGTGTCGTGATACTCCTTGATATATTCATCGCCCCGCAGGGCGGTGTTAGCGATGGTGCATATGGCGACGTTGCGCGAACTGCTGGGCCATTTGCTCCAGCGCATCGCAGGCGGCCCCAAGGGTGGCCTCTTGCACGGCAGGGGTGGCGCGCGCTCCACGGACCCGCGCGATGCCCTGTTCGAGCGCGGTACGCTCGAAGAAGTCGAGCGGTGGTTGGGCATTGATCCCCAACCATTCGGCTTGCGCCACCAGCGCATCCGCCCGTCCCATCATGGCCAACGCCATGGGGGGCGTGACGGCGGCGTCGATGACGCGGCGTTCACCTGACGTCATGCTCAGGACGTCGGTTGGCAACCCGATGAGCTGGGGTGGCGCTTCCATGACCCCCCGTGCCAGCAAGATGACCTCCTGGGCATTGCCCGTTTCCTCATCCTTAGCCGAAACAGTGACCAAGCCATTCACATCGATGTCGAAGGTGACGGCGATGTGCGGCACCCCTGGCGGTGCGGGGGCGATGCCATCGAGCTTGAAGCGGCCCAGACTGAAGTTCGCGCTGGCGGCCTCGGCGTCGCCTTGCACCACATGAATCTCGACATCGGTCTGGTTGAGCGTGCTGGTGGTGAATTCCTCGGTGCTGGCAATGGGCAGCGGCGTGTTGCGCTCCACCACGCGGTGCACACGATCACCAATGATCTCGACCCCCAGCGAGAGGGGCGTCACATCCAGCAGCAGCACATCCCCCACCTGCCCCGCCAGCACCCCACCCTGGATTGCCGCACCCAGCGCCACCACTTCGTCGGGATTGACTCCCTGATGCGGCATCAGCCCACTCAGTTCACGCACCACCTGACCGATGAGGGGCATGCGGGCGGAACCGCCCACCAGAATGACTTGGTCAAGCTGTTGGGGTGTCAGCCGCGCATCGGCCAAGGCTGCCTGAAAGGGCGCGTGGGTGCGCGCCGTCAGCTCGGCTGTCAGCGCCTCGAACTGCGCCCGCGTGATCTCCGCTTCAAGGTGCCGTGGTCCATGGGCATCTGCATGGATGAAGGGGAGCGATATGGTCGTCACCATCAACGTCGAAAGCTCGATCTTAGCACGCTCGGCGGCATCCAGCAGGCGTTGATAGGCCTGGGGCTGCACGAGCAGATCGATGCCATGTTCGGCATAGAAGCCCTGCGCCAACCACTCGATCAGGCTGCGATCATAATCGTCGCCACCCAAGAAGGTGTCGCCGCTGGTCGCGCGCACCTCAAAGACGCCATCATTGGCGTCCATCACGGACACATCGAAGGTGCCACCACCGAGATCCCACACCAGCACCTTTTCGCGTTGCGTGCGATTCAGACCATAGGCTAGGGCGGCGGCGGTGGGTTCGTTGATGATGCGCGCCACTTCCAGCCCCGCCAACTGGCCAGCTTCTTTGGTGGCCGCCCGTTGGGCATCATTGAAATACGCGGGGACGGTGATGATGGCGCGCTCGACCCGTTCCCCCAGGTAACTCTCGGCATCCGCCTTCAATTTGCCCAGGATCATCGCGGAGATCTGCGCTGGGGTGTAGCCTTGCCCATCGATAACGATGATCTCCGCCGTGCCCATCTTGCGTTTGATGCTGCTGATCGTGCGCGTCGGATTCAATATCGCTCCGCGTCGCGCAAGTTGGCCGATGAGCCGTTCACCCTTGGGAGTGAATGCCACCACGGAGGGTGTCACACGCCCCCCTTCGCTATTCGGAATGATGATGGGGCGGTCGCCCTCCATCGTCGCCACCACGGAATTCGTCGTGCCGAGATCGATGCCGATGATCCGTCCGCCGCGTCGCCCTTGCTGTGCCATGCTGCTCGTTCCTCAGCTTCACCTGCCCCGATGGTCGCTCCGCACTTCCCCAGAGCCGCTCCCTCGCTTGTTCGTGTCTGTCACTCCTTGTATTATAAGAGATGAGCGCCCTATTGTCAAACTTCTTGACTGAGCTATTGCATTGTCGTCTACTGAGCGAGGCATTTGCCTTTTGCTGCGAATTGCCGCGTGTGTT
>JACDGC010000708.1 GCA_013815535.1 Ktedonobacterales bacterium | reverse complement strand
CAAGATGAAGAGCGCCAGCGGCACCCCCGGCACCGTCAGGAAGGCGAACCACGCCACGACACCTGCCAGCAGCACGACCCATTCCCCCCAACTCAGGCGCATCGTCGTGGGTGCCACACGCCCCAATAGGACGTATACGATCCCCAACACGAGCGTATGCAGCGTGATGAGCGTTGCGAAGAGTGGCAACGATGTCTTTTGCAGGCCCGGCTCGAACCACCACGTCATCGCCCAAAAGCCCAAACCAGCCCCGACCACCGTGCACCAACCAGTGAATGCCCAAAAGGATGCGCGCAAGGCACGTGGCAGCAGATACCAACCTATGCCGACCGTCAGCAGCGCATGCCACGCCAGCCCAGTGAACGAGATGCTGAGTGGCAAATCTTCGTACATCGTCGCCACCAGCACCCCTTCCACCAGCCAGCCAAAGAGCGCGCCGCAGAGGAAAACGCTCGCCCAGCGCTGGGGCTGCGCCGCGCCAACGACGCCCAAAAAGACATACGCCGCCAGCGAATAGGCCAGCCAGTTGCCGATGATGCCCGGCCACACCACCGAAACCAGGGGGCGTGTCCAAAAACTCATCTCGGAAAAGTAGACGAAGACGTAGCCAGTGAGTAGGGCGGTGAAGAATCGGGTCAGCCACTTGCGCATCGTCTTATCCTTGCTGTGCCGTTGCAGGGTTCGTCGCCCCTGGACCGTGCACACCGGTGATGAAAATATGGCGCAGCCCCGCCGCGATACGTTCCAGCGAATAGCCGCGTTCTGCTTGTTGATAATGCAATGAAAGGGGATTCATGGCGGAAAGGAGCAAATCGGCGGTGTAGGCGACATCGAGCGGGGCGATTTCACCATCTGCCACCGCCTCGCGCAGCAGACCTTCCAGCAAGTTTTGCTGCGCTTGAAACCACTCGTGGCGCATGGGTGGGCCATCCGTCAATGCGGAACCCTCGTTGCAGTCCATATCGAGGATCGCCGTCGTGACCACGGTTTCGAGGAGCGCCATGCTGTCGTTGACGAAATGCAACATGCGCTCGATCACTTCCGTCAGTTTAGTCAGTGCCGGGGCGGAGTAAGCCTCAGCCACATAAGCCCGCAGCTCGATGATGAAGCGCTCGTGGTGCTCATGCATCAGGTCGCGGCAGAGGTCGCCCTTGTTGGCATAGCGGCGATAGAGGGTGCCCTGGCCGATGCCCGCCGCCCGCGCGATCTGGTGCATCGTCACGGCGGCGACTCCGGCATGGGCAAAGAGGTCGCGAGCCACCGCCAAGATGCGCTGGCGATGCGCGGCGGCATCGCGCCGTTCGCGGCGTGCCCCGCTCGCTATCCCATCCTCTACAATAGGATCATGGACCATGACATCTGCACCTACCCTTGACAAGTGGACAACTGTCCGTTTATAATCCCGTAAGTGGACAACTGTCCGATTCTCAGGGTAACACATCGGGGTGGAACCGTCAACGGCGCGCATTTTGAGCGGTTGCCGTTTCGGCAGTGCTCACAACGAATGACGAATAACGGGATCAATCCATCGCAATGCCGCGACATTCGCGCCCCCACCGTGGGGCGATCTGCTAAAGGACGTGTACGTATGAGCAGTCAACCCGCGATTTTAGCCGAGGGGTTGCAAAAGCGCTATGGCACCACGCAAGCCCTGGCAGGGCTAGACCTGCGCGCCGAGACAGGCACCGTGTTGGGGGTGCTCGGCCCCAATGGCGCGGGCAAGACCACCGCCGTGCGCATCCTGACGACTCTGTTGCGGCCCGATGCGGGCCATGCGACGGTGGCGGGCCTCGACGTGGTGAAGGATGCGAATGCCCTGCGCTCGCAGATTGGTCTGGCTGGGCAATATGCCGCCGTGGATGAGAATCTGACGGGCTTCGAGAACCTCGAAATGGTTGGGCGTCTCTACCACCTCGCGGGCAGTCTCGCCCGCCAGCGCGCCCAAACCCTGCTGGAGCGCTTCGAGCTGACCGACGCGGCCAAGCGTGTCGTCAAGACCTATTCGGGGGGCATGCGCCGCCGCTTGGATCTGGCGGCCAGCCTCATCATGTCGCCGCCCGTCCTCTTCTTGGATGAGCCGACGACGGGGCTGGACCCCCGCAGCCGCATCGGCATGTGGGAGATCATCAGCAATCTCGTCAGCGATGGCACCACCGTGCTGCTGACGACGCAATATCTGGAAGAGGCCGACCAACTCGCCAACCATATCGTGGTGGTGAACTATGGTCGCGTCATCGCCGAGGGCACCGCTGATCAATTGAAGACCCAGGTGGGCGGCGAGCGCATCGAGATGACCCTGACCCCTGGCAGCAACGTCGCCCGCGCCGTCGAGATCCTGCGGCCCTACAGCGTCGGCGAACCCGTGGTCGAGGCCGAGCGCCGCCACATCGTCCTCCCCGTCGCCACCGGCGCGCAGCAGTTGGCGGGCATCATCCGCGATCTGGATGCCGAGCGCATTGGTCTGGCGGATATCGCCTTGCGCCGCCCCACCCTGGATGATGTCTTCCTCACCCTCACGGGCACTACGGCCCAAGCGACTGAGGCCAACGCCGCGCCGCCAGCCGAGCGCCCACTGGCAAGGAGCACACGCTAACCGATGAACATTGCATCCTATGAAAACGGTCAGGCGCTGAAACCCCAGCAGCGTTCTGGCATCTATTGGACCTTCGCTGATTCCTTCACCATGGCGAAGCGCAACCTGCAACAGATTCCGCGCGTCCCCGATGAATTGATCTTTTCGAC
>JACDGC010000707.1:2299-2751 GCA_013815535.1 Ktedonobacterales bacterium | reverse complement strand
GCAGCGGATCGTGCGAGGGCTGGCTGACGAGGGTGATGGTGTCGCCGACGCGGCAATCCTTCACATCCTTGAAACCCGTGGCGATATAACCGACCTCGCCTGAGGTCAGCGTGCCCACCGCAATGAGCAGCGGCGTGAAGTACCCCACCTCCAACACTTCCGCCGTGCTGTGGGTCGCCATCATCAGCATCTTTTGGCCGCCGCTGACGGCGCCATCCATCATCCGCACATACGCGATGACGCCCTTATAGGGATCGTACTTCGAGTCGAATACGAGCGCACGCAAGGGCTGATCGGGCTCACCTGCGGGGGGCTTGACCCGCGTCACGATGGCCTCCAAGATGTCGCGCGTGCCAATGCCCTCCTTCGCGGAGGCGAGGATGGCGTCATCACCAGGCAGACCGATGATGCGCTCGACCTCGGATTTCACTCGGTCAGGGTCGGCGCTGGGC
>JACDGC010000707.1:0-2289 GCA_013815535.1 Ktedonobacterales bacterium | reverse complement strand
CACATCCTCTACTTCCTGCATGACCTTCTCTGGATCGGCGCTGGGCAGATCAATCTTGTTGATGACGGGGATGATTTCTAGATCCGCTTCGAGGGCCAGATAGAGGTTGGCCAGTGTTTGCGCTTCGATACCCTGGGCCGCGTCGATGACCAATAGCGCGCCTTCGCAGGCTGCCAGGCTGCGCGAGACCTCGTAGCTAAAGTCGACATGGCCGGGGGTGTCGATGAGGTTCAACTCATATATTTCACCATCCAGGGCGGCATAGCGCATGCGCACAGCCTGGGCCTTGATGGTGATGCCTTTTTCGCGTTCCAGGTCCATTTGGTCAAGGACCTGATTACTCATTTCGCGCTTCGTCAGCGTCCCGGTGAATTCTAGCAAGCGGTCGGCCAGGGTCGATTTGCCGTGATCAATGTGGGCGATGATGCAAAAATTGCGGATGTGAGCCTGGTCCATAGGTCTCCTGTTCGGGCGCGCGGCGCGTGCGGTCAATCACTCCTATCTTACGCCAATTTAGCTTGAATAGCAAAGGCCCCCAGCCCAGGACATCCATCCTCCTGGTGGGATGTCTTGGGCTGGATATGAGGATTTGCGTGTCAGTGCACACGCAAGCTGAATCGCACTGCAACGCGGCTATTCGCTCGCCTCGGCTAGGTCGCTATAGCGCATGTTGGCATTGACGGGCTGGAGCACGCCTTCCGCTGGGGGTGGTGGTTGACGTCGCCGCCCACGTGCTGGTGGTGGTGCGGTGGGGTGTCCATCTGAAAGCTGCGCAATGACGAGGTCGCCACTGGCGAGCCGATCTTTCAACGCGCTGGCAAAGACCGCGTTCGCTTTATTCACGGCCTCTTCGAGAGGATAGTGATGCTCGATGAACAGGCGCATGAACTTGTCGGCTTCGTCGGCCGCCTGCAAGCGTGCCCACTCGGTGGCGGTGAGATCCAACTCGCGGCGCAATTGCTGTTGCACATCCAGGGGGAGCGTGGTCGTTTGGCTGATGTCCTCCGCCGCCCGTTTCAACCGCTCGATGCGTTGAGGGTGCAGGTTGGCCCGCGTTAAGATAGTCCATGGTGAGGCCAGTGCCGGCACGCGCGTCCTCAGAATATGTTCGAGTTCCCCTGCAAAAAAGCCCATATAGCGATCCCTCCTCTAATGGGGCACGTGCGGCGCTCCTTGCCCCCAACCCATGAAATGCCTGTGAACGTTACTCGAAGGAGCGCCTCTTTTGATGGTGGATTCCCGTGAGCCAGCGGCATCACGTGCTCTCCATTTTACCTGCTTTTCCGCTGGCAGGCAAGGGAAAACACAGCAATTCAATGGGAGCACCGCGATTTGCCGCAAGAGCGCTGACGCGAATGTGCAACGACGCGGGAGATGTTGGGGGTATAATGGAGGTAGGGCGTATGGTCGCAGAGGCTGGTACGTTGCCCTCTGAAAGTCGAGGTGTGTCGTGGCGACTCCCCCCCCACAGCAACCCTACCGCATTGTGGTCATTGATGATGATCCTAGTCTCAACGAGATGATGGTGACATCACTGCGTATCTTAGGGAAGTATGAGGTTATCTCAGCCACCAACGGCGCGCAGGGACTGGCACTGTGCCACAGCGCGGCTCCCGATGCCGTGGTGGTCGATGTGAAGATGCCCAAACTGAATGGCTACCAAGTGGTGCGGGCGTTGCGGGGCGACCCCGCGACCGCCGACCTGCCGCTGGTGATGCTGACGGCCATGGTGCAGTCCCGCGACGAAATGCAGGGCCTTTATAGTGGTGCGGATGTCTATTTGCACAAGCCGTTGAGCCCATTGGAATTGGTACAAGCCATTCAAGACGTGCTGGCGCTCGATCCTCATCAGCGGTTGGCCCGGATGCAGCGTCTGACCCAATTGCCCCTAGTGAAAGATGAGGATGATGCGTGAGGGATGGCCATGCATCACGCGAACGGCTGACTGCGGAACGATGTCGCAGTCAGCCGTTTGGGGAAGTGGGTAGCGCATACGGGATTCGAACCCGTGATCTCCGCCTTGAGAGGGCGATGTCCTAGGCCGCTAGACGAATGCGCCAGGTACACCCCAGTATAAGCGATCACACCCCTTGCTGTCAAGCAAACCGAGCGCGGTTCACCCAGATGGGCGTGCCGCGCTCGGTGCTTGCCATGGTCACACGAAGGCTGGGCCGGGCATCGACGCCACACAGGCTTGGTTGGCACGCAAGCTTTTGAGGAAGCTGCGCACCACCGTCGTTGGGCAGGTGCTGCCGCTGAAGAGGTAGGCACCGTGCCCCAGGCCAGGGA
>JACDGC010000002.1 GCA_013815535.1 Ktedonobacterales bacterium | reverse complement strand
ACCCCGTTTGCGGAGGCGGCGGAGGAGCGGCAGGCGCTGACCATACAAGGGGTGATGAGGGGCAATGACCTGAATCGATTGGTCTAACGTGGCATCATGGTCTGTAGTTTGCTGGTCTTGGTGAGCAGACTTGAAACAACAGTTGGGAGCCATCGGGAGAAAAAGGGAGAAAGCCAAACTCGTCGAGCACGATGAGATCATGCTTGGCGAGACTGGCGAGGAATTTCGACAAGCGCAGATCCTTGCGGGCGGTTTCCAACGCTTCGACCAGTTTCGCCGTACCCCAAAAGCGCACTCGTTTCCCTTGCTGGCACGCGGCCAGCGCGAGGACCGTGGCGATATGGGATTTACCGAGCCCCGGAATCCCAATCAAGATGACGGTTTCTGCCTGGGTCATGTAGCCGCCCTGCATGAGTTCGAGGACGCGCGCTTTCGTGACACCCTGAATCAGGCTAAAATCAAAACTCGCCAAGTCTTTGAAGATGGGCACGCGCGCGTAGGCAACCGCCGCCGCGATACGCTTGGCATCGCGTTGCAGCACTTCCGCTTCACACAAGGCCAGGAGAAACCGCTCATTGGACATATTCCCGCGTGCCGCATCCTGGGCAAACGCCTGATAGTTCTGCAAAAACGTGGGCAGATGCAGCTGGCGCAGGTAGCTTTCGAGTAACTCTTGCGACTCCATGACGGCGATCTCCTTTAGCCAGGACGTTTGAGCAGCAATTCGTAGCGGGCTAGGTCAATGGGCTGCGTACCCACTTCGCGCAAGGGCAACGGATCGGTGGTGGGGAGCATCGGCTCAGGCGGCGACGGCTCAATGAGTTGGTGGAGACAATGCAAGACGCCGTCGAGATGGATACATCCGTAGGCAATGGCCTGTTCGATGGCTGACTGGACGAGAGCGGCAGGATATTCCTGGTGAAGGCGCAGGATGCGCACGAATTCCTGCACCCCGCGCCCCCCCGGCCACTTGTCCTGCAAGTTGCGCAGCATGAGGTGGTAGGACGGGGGCCAGCCCTTGCGCCAAGCCTGTATGGGTTTCGCGTAGTCAAACGCTCCCGGACGCTGTTCGAGCAAGGCCAGGTAATGCAACGGATCAAAAATATCTTGCTCGCGGTCGTAACAGCGCGGATGCCGCGCCAGCAGCGTGGTGTGATCGAGGAGATCGACATGGAAGGGGTAGGCCTTGACGGTCACGTCCCGACGAGCGCGCTGAACGGGCACGGAATAGCGGTTGGTCTCAAAGGTGGCTTGGCTGTAGGGCGTGAGTTGTGCGGTCGTGACGGTACAGCAATCGTAGGCAAAGGGCGGTAAGGGGATGAGCAGCGGGCGTTCTTCTTCCCAGTTTTCGCCGATGGTTGGTTGGGTACGGGCGACCTTGCGCTGGTCGTCGCGCAAGCACGCTTGTAGCAGATGGAGGTTGAGTGCGTCAAAGGAGGCGACGTCGGGCGGCGGGACGAGGAAATTGCGGCGCGCATATCCCACGGCACTTTCGACGCCGCCCTTCTCATGACCCTCACCAGGCGTGCAGAAATGGGAGTCGAAGAGGTAATGGCTGCGAAACGAGACAAACGTGCGGTTTTCGTGTCGCGTCCGCCCGTGGTCAAAGGCCAACTTGACGGCGGTCGCCAGATTGTCGTAGCTGATGCGCGTGGGGACGCCGCCGAAATGGGCAAAGGCCAGTACATGCCCGTAAAAGAAGCTTTCCTGTTTCTGACTGGGGAAGGCCATGACAAAGAGGCGCCGTGAGTAGCACAGCCGCATGACAAAGAACTGCACCGTCTGGGGGATGCCATTAATGGTCGCCTGGGCCTCTCCCCAATCGACTTGGGCATCCTGACCGGGTTCGAATTGCAAGGGGAGAAAGGTGTCGGGGGCATGCCGTTCCCGCTGCCAGGCGGCTTTGAAGGCGCGAATCAGGGACTCGCAGCCGGTGTAGCCCTCGGCACGCAGCAGCTCAAAGATCTTGCGGGCGGTGAAGCGTTGTTTGCGCGGGAGGCGCTCATTCTGGAGCAAGAACGTTTCCACCCGTGCCTGGAAGGGTCCAAAGACGGGAGCAGAGCGGGGGCGACGCGGAGCCGAGGGCACCGTGGGGGCGGGAAACAGCGCATTGGCCACCGTGCGCCCGCTGCGATGGAGATCCCGGGCAATCTGGCGAACACTGTGATGGTCAAGAAAGTAGGCGCGCCGGATCTGTTCGCGCTCTTCTTCGGTGATCATGGCCGGGAACCTTCCTTTCCCAAGACCGGATCGGTATTCCTCCTAGTGTACCAGATGAGCAACCAAATGGCAACCACTTCGAGTAACACTTTGGGGAAAACATGGCCACTGCTGCCGTAGTTTGACTAACACTTTCCCGCAAGGTGCTGCCGTTTTCTCACCAGCATTTTTGGAGCGTCTGCTGCTCAACTCGACTAGCGAATACAGGGGGGTAGCTGGGTCACATTGTTGCAAATACGCGACGGCTTCACGAAAGCTCAGACCATCGCGGAGGTGTAAATAGGTGAAGACATCTCCGCCACGGGCACAACTGGCACCAAAGCAGTGCCAGCGGCCCCCAGTGATGGGGTCGGGGAAGACGAAAAAGGAGGGCGTCCGCTCGTGATGGAACGGGCACAGACCCTTCAAGGCTTTGCCATCCCGCACGAGATTGACGGTTAGCCCGACGATATCTTCGAGCGGGTGCGCGGCTTTGAGCGCCGCGACATCCACTCGTGGTGAAAACGCCATGGGAGATGCTCCCTTCAGGAGCACCGGTGCCAGTGCTGGCACCAGTGCTCCCACGAAACCAACGCACACGCCGAGCATGCCCGTTAGCGGCTGACCGCAACCAGAACAGCACCACGGCGACTGCCCCAAGCAGCCAACCACCCCCGCAGATGCTCGACGATACGCACACAAAAGTTTGCCTTGCTCTGCGCTGGTGTGCCATCATTGTCGAGGAGTTCTTGCCGTACGATGACCACATCCGGTGGCGCATCGAAACCTAACTTGACGCGCTCGCCCTCGACAGCGAGCACATACACCTTGATGACGCCATTAAGGACCACGACCTCACCGGCCTTACGACGAAGTACCAACATCCCAACATCCTCCTGCCCTTACGAGGGCAACACAAAGGGCGACCATCTTGTGGTCGCCCAACTTCCATTACCCAGAGTGGACAAAATCGCTTCCTACCCACTCCGAACCGAACGCCACCAGGCGCTCGCATCATTCCCCCGACGCATCTACCAGACAAGCGACCGTTATCGCGCCACACGATGCCACCACCGCATCGCCTGACCACCAAGCAGCCTGAGCAACAGCACCACGATAAAGGCACCGTCAGCCAGGACAATCAACGCGAACCACAGGATGGTGAGGCAGACACAGGTCAGTCCCGTAAAGAGACCCGCCCCCAAGACGAGAAACAGCCGATAGGGTGTGCCACCAAACTGTTGGTAAAGGGAACGTGACGCTCCCCTCCCATCAGCATCCCAAAGGTGATCACCGAGGTCCACAACGGGACATGCGCGATCAGGGGAATCGTCAACGGATGGCCGAGGATGACCACCAGAACCAGGGCAGGGAGGGGAACGCCCAACCCGTAGGCCCAAAACAGGGCCACCTCGAACATGCTGGCAGCAATCAACACACGAACAGAGGTCATCAGCTTCTCCTTCAATTACGCGCTGTTTTAGGGGGGTATGCCGAGGGAACGATGCGAGGGTCCGGTGAAGAGAACACGCGCAGCGGGACAGAGTTGCCTCTGCCCCGACCGTACTAGGGAAGACCTTGGCCCGTTTGGAAACGGGTCAAGAGCCAATCAAGGACTGCCGGCCAACTCAGGCCAACCGGCAGGTTTGCCATGATCAGGGGCAAACGATCAGCGGTATACCGGGCATGGTCACCCGGCATGGCACCACCCTGCGCGTCAAGTACGCGCAGCAAGGCCAACAGCTCAGCCTCGCCAGGGGTTTCCTCAGGCGGTGGAATCGGGGGCATCATCGGTGCCCTCCTTAAAGGGAGATAGGGACGCCTTGACAGGCACCCCTGTGGAACGTCAGCGTCTGCTCGCTAACGACCCACAGGGGGGTCCGTGTGAGGAAAAGCCAGGAGCGTGGCAGATGGGGAGAAGAGCCAGGGGGAATAACAGAAGCACATGAAGAGGAAGAACAAAAGAGAGGAAGTGCTTGACGAAAAGCAAAAGAACCGTCGGGGGTGGCAGATGGCATGACCAGCGCGGGTGTTTGGGCGCGCTGGTCATGCTCTGGCGTGCGCTCAGCGGCGAGCGTACTGGTAGGGTGTGGCGGAGGTGAGCAGTTCCTGGCGCAGCACCAGGATTTGCCGGGGGGCCGTCACGCTGAGCGTGGCGTGCTGGGATGAACAGTGGCGGAGTTCGACCGCAATGCGGTCGTCGATCCAGACCGCATCGCCTGGATCGAGACCAAAGAACAGCACGCTGCGGGTCCGACAGGGGGCAAGCAACATGTCCCCTTTGCGCACGGGAATCTCCGGAGGGACGGTGAGGGTCCAGCGCGCGAAGCGACCACCAGTACTGGTGAGTTCCAGCATGTAGTCGCCGAGGAAGACGGCCTGGCCGGGCCGTCGCACGATGATCATGGTTCCTCCATGACACGCCAAAACCCGCACGCATGGGGATGCGTGCGGGTTTTCATGGCGGCAACGACTGGGCGAGTCACCCAGCATGCCAGGGATTCTGCCATCCATTTCGCCTGTGCTCAGGCGGGTCCGGCGGGACTCATCAGCACGGCAGCAACAGCCGTGGATGGATGTGCTATGCGGCAATCGGAGAGGCGGACCACCGCCGATAAACAAACTACGCTACGATCGGCTCACCACATTGACGAGCCTCAGCAAACGACCACTCTACCAACACGTCGAGCCAACGGTTTGCCATCCACACCTGGTCAGAGGTGGGATTATCAAGGGCACCTATCTTTTCGAGCTCGCACAGAGCAAGCGCCAGGAGATCATCCCCAGAAAACCGCCGCATCGCTTCGGCGGCCATTTCAGGCGGCATCGTATCCGCCCATATTCGTTTGACCCTCCTCATGACGACCAAAGCCGCCACCAGAATTTGGGGAACTTTCTCGTAATTCGCAGTGTCTTTCAGCATTGAGTTCTCCTTTCGATGGGTCGGCGGTGGCCCGCCTCTCCGATCGCGGCGTGGAATGGTGGTGGTAAATGGGGAGGACCGCGCCTTCCCACAAACGACAGCACAATGCCGCATGGCTGCTATTTACAGCCGGGCAGCGTGAAGGGGTGGTGGATTCTGGGGGACGATGAACACGGGGGAAATACTGATGGCAGCCCGCGCGGGGAACACAACAGGGCTGGGAGGCCACCGCCATTGACAAACTACGCTACTGGGACTTGAATAACGGAGGAGATACTTTCCATTAATCGCTCTCGAACAGCGAGCGCGGCTTCACATTCCTCATCAGTAGGTGGCGGTAGCCCCCCATTGCTTTTCCAGTTATCAAATAACCTTCGGACGAATGCGCTGTACAGGTACCACTCCCTCTCACTTGGGGACGCAGGGTAACGTCCCGTCAATATCACTAAGCCGATGATATCGCCCAAGATTTTCTCGTAAGCCATGGCCATTCTCCTTTCACTGGGGGCAGTGGCCTCCCAGCCATGTCGTGTAACCAGGAAACAGACAGCATGATCGCGCCAACCTTTCTCAACCAGCACCGTGGTCGAGGTGTGCATGAGCAAGCGGACGTAAACATCAGTCCGCCGCGATTCCTATTTCGCCTGTGCTCAGGCGTGCCAACCCTGAAACCGTTTCAAGGTGGCTCATCAGCGTGGCAGCAGCAGCCACGGATAGGAAGAGGGGAGCGAGCGCTGCAGGGCGAAAGCACGATGTGCGTACAGGAAGGGACCCAAAACAATGGGACTCACCAATAACTTTGGCGAGTCCCACAAAGAGCTTCCGCTCACGTTACCAAGAAGATGACGTTGGGTCAGGAAATACCCAGCCGGGCAGTTCGGTAAACCCTTCAGCACACACGAGCAGGCAGGTGCCGGTCAAGCATTGTTGCAAGATGTCACCCACACTCGTCGAGCGTGGGTGTGCAGCAAAGGATTGAATGACGCGATTCTGCTGCGTCTGCCAAGCATGATCCGCATGTTGTGACCAGCGAAACGCCTGTTCAGGATCCACAGTTGCCAATTCTGCCACGCAGGTAAACAGCGCCGGATCCATCGCTTGTGGGACTAGACCAAACAACGAGTGTCGGCGGTGCCAAACGCGCATTGCCATCGCAGTGAACTCCTTCATTGTTGGAAAACAAGCAAATGAGGCGGAGACAAAGCTCCGCCTCATCACCGCAAGCTAACGTGGCACCGTTGGCGTCAACGGTACGGGCACGGTTGGCGTGGCCACGTGGTGATTGGCGATGACAATCAGTGCGCCAGCTCCGTAGGTGAAGATACAGCATGCGAGCGCAACGACAGCTAGCGCAATCACGATTTGCATGACGCGCAGCCCGGTCTGCCGTTGCGGTGATCCCATGGTCCCCAGCTCGGCAAGCCGAGCAAGCAAATTTTTATTCCCTCGACCAGAACTGATGGTTTGCAACGTCACGAGCAGAGCAGGAACCAGGCTCCCCGGAGGAATGCTCTGACGTCGTTCTGTCTCCCGCAGCCAATCCAATAGCTGCAACTCGTTCGGAGTGGGAGGAAACGGGGGAGGAGTGCGCATGGCCATAACTGGCCTCCTTACAATGCCCATACCGGGCGAAATATGGCGCAGCCGCGCCTCGCTGCCGACAGACAACGAAAAAGCCGAACCCCCGGAGGAAGTTCGGCTGTAACGGCTATCACCAGCGAGCCGCGGCCACGGCTCAAGCAAACCCTGATGGCAGAGCAACATGGCTCAGATGTGCATCACATCAACAGGAATGAAGGGGGGGAAGCAGCAGCACAGGAGGAAAGGTGGCTGCCACAGGTACATGAGGAGAAAAAAGGCAATAGGAGACATACCTCGTTAGGAACCCGCAGGAACATAACAAGGAAATGAGCTTGAATCAGGCGTGTGCGCGAACTACTCGAACAACGGAAGTGATCCCAACACCCGTCAAAAGCAACAGACCGAGGATAGCAATCGTGCCAGCCAGGGGTGATGCCGCGAAGAGTGCCTGGAAAAAGCTGATACCAATCCCCAGAAACAGGCCAAAGACGAGGAGGGGAATGATCATCAGCGCCACAATCATCGAGATCAGCACTGCCGGTATGCGGAAAAACAAAACCGGTACGAAGCGCATAGGTGCGGAAGGATACTCCTTTCCCAGGAAACAGAGTGATGGAGCGATGACGCGAAAACTCGCTAGGCTGCGTGACAGATGTGCGAGATGGGAACCTTCCTCCTTCTTCATGGAAAACGTTCAACAGACGATCCTCACACCGAGGGTGAACCAGCCGGGAAAGCTCATAGGTGCTGTTTGCGCACATGCAGCAGAGACAGCAACATCCGAGCGGAAGATAGGCCATGTTGAATGCGCACATGCAGCAGAGAACATGGGAGCTATCACAAACACCCTGGGTGAAGGACCTGCGACAAGGTCAGCAAAGGAACTTCACGCTGCGTTGGATACCTGCGCCAAAGGCAGCAACACCAACCTGGATAGGTGCAGACCAGAAAAAATGAACGCCTGAATTGTACCACCAAGTGCGTGCATGCTTCAAGAGCAAAATCACGCCGGGTATTGCCTACGAATACCATTGCTAGGCATGACTATTATGGCCTCTTATCCCTGCCACAGAGCCAATTACCCCCCAGTTTTTGTGAGGTTGAATCAACCTCACAAAAAGCAAGCCATCTTCGTTATTTTCGTGAGATCTTCGCGCTAGATACGAGACACTAAGCAGATCGGCGCATGGCAAAGTTGACACAGAGCTTCTCTATCTATCGGGCTAATATAGGCCAGGTTGATCGGGAGATCGGCAGCAATCTACGAGGTAGATGCCATTTTTGATCAAGCAGAAAGGTCAGCTCTGTGTCAATGACGAACTGAATTGGTAGGACACGAAGTTCCGATGATCTTGCGCTTCCCAAATAGGCGTGCGAGCTTGAGGACAAGTTCCGAACATATTTCCTGAAATCACATGCCCAGTGTTCGACCCTCCACGCACAAGGATGTCCGCCAAGGTTCGCAACTATTTCACTGGTTGCGGGTAAGTGCTGACGCACCTATCGGCTCGCATAAAATACGTCTACCGCTCTTACAAAGCCAGCTACCCAAGTACACCACTCTTTTGAACCTTCGCATAAAATTGTTCGATCCTTCGCAAAATATCCCATCATGGTAATTTGCTCGAAAGTTCGAACGGGTTTCCTGGGCTGATGCGCTTGCTTTTCGAACCTTCACGTAAAAAATTTTACGCGAAGGTTCGAAACATATTCCGACCAAGCGGCTTACTCCGAGGTGTCTCCCAGGTCTGCGGTAGTCTGCTTCCTTACCCGCTTTTTTCGGCCTCGTTCCTCGAACAGCCAGGCTAGCTCTTCATCCTCCTGATCCAGCACCGCTAGCTCTGCTTCAGAGATGGGCGGGATATCGTCCAGCATCCCGATCCGTTCCTCCCGCATCATAGTCTCGGAGCGAAAAGTGAGGACCCACCACGATGAGCGGCGTTCCAGCAGGTACGCCAACAGCATCGTTGTGACGGCGCTGGCTCCAAAGAGGGTCAGTCCGGTCATCGGTGTCAGGTCTCCTCAGCGGTGGCTTCCTGCCAGGCATGCCGGGCCTCTTTGACCCCATAATAAACGATCACGAGGCCGGCCAGCGGGTCAGCCCACCACCACCCCAGGAGGGCATTGAGCAGTAAACCCAGGAGCACGGCGCCCGCCAGATATGCATCGACCAGGGTCACCCGCCCTTCGGTTTGCAGCACCGCGTTGCCCAATTGATTGCCTGTCACCCGTTTGCCGGTGGCCAGCAGCAGCATCGTCACGAGGGTCAGCGCCAGCCACACCACGCCACCCGCTGATGGCTGCGGATGCGTGCGCGTCAGCAGCGTCACGACGAGTTGCCCGACGATGTAGACCACCAGGACGCCGAACGCGCTCGCAATCAATCGCAAGGCGGTGCGTTCGCGGTGGGCATTGCTGCCGCGTAACTGCCATACCACGACGACCGAGGCGACAATCTCGATCAACGAATCCAGCCCAAAACCCGCCAGGGCCACCGAGCGGGCCAGCACCGCTGCCCACGCCACGATCCCCACCCCGACCACATTCCAGCCCAGGGTCACGTATTCCAGCCACAGTCCGCGCTGCACCAACTTTGCCGTCTTCATGCGATGTCCTTCAGCCATGCACCACCACGGCCACGAGATAAACGCCATAACCCCCCATCAGCAGGGCCCCCGTAACGCGCCCCATCCGCCCGCGAAAGACAAGGCCCAGTAAGACGAGGTGCGCCGCGATCATCACGGGCACACCAACCTGGAGAAACTGAGGCGCGACGGGGAGGGGACGCACGACGGCGGCCAGTCCTAGCGTCACCAGCAGATTGTAGGCGAAGGAGCCGATGATACCCCCCACCAGGATATCCGCCTGATGCCGCCGCGCCGCCGCCACGGCAAGCGCGAACATCTCCGCCGCCGTGCCCAGCGCCACAATGGTGAGTCCAACGGCAGATTGCCGCAGCCCGAGCGCCGTCGTGAAGCGCAAGGCCCCCTCGACAATGAGGGGTCCCCCTGCTGCCATCGCCACCAAACCGCCGACGGTCAGCGTCAACAGGGTGCGGCGTGACGGAGCGGGGGCATCCGCATCCTCATCGTCCTGCTCCAATTGCTCGGCCGCGGTCTGCCGTGCCAGGGCCTGATGGTCCACCCGCACCAAGAGCAGCGTGTAGCCCACGAAGAGGGCCAACAGGAGCACGCCGACCCAGCGCGGGATGAAGCCCAGGTACAGGGCGATAATGGGGGGAACTGAGGCGAGGGTGGCAATGACCGCCTGACGCCGCACCGCAGGGTGGATGATCAGGGGTGTGAGCCACGCCGCAAGGCCAAGGGCCGCGAGCACGATAGTCACATTGGTCCCAATGATATCCCCGAGGGCGATGCCCGCCGCGCCCCGTCCCGAGGCGATGGCGGCGGTGAGCATCTCTTCCGGCTCCAGCCCCGCCAACACAATGCCGACCAACAGGGTGCTGACCCCCAGTTCGCGGGCGAGGTCGGTCGCGCCATCGGTGAACCAGTCCGCCCCGCGGAGTAAGAGCAGCGTGCCCCCACCTACCAGCGCTACAGCGACCAAAATGGTCATGAGCATGTTAGTCAGCTCCTTGGGAAGGAAGGATGCCTTCCTGGGCATACACCACTTGGGCAAACGCGGTGAGCGCCTGGCGACCGGCAGCGAGGGCTGCCGCTGCCGCCTCCGCCCCGGAGGCGGCAAAGAAATCACGCGCACGAATCTGGGCGAGCCAGCGCTCCAACTTGGCGAGATCCTGCTCGTTCTCTTCGAGTTCCGCGAAGGTCCATTTCCCCGCGGCCGTTTCGCGGGCGAGTTCGTCCCGTAATCCCTGGCACCGCTCGACGACCTCGACATATTCCCGGTCACGCTCGCTGCGGAAGCGCTCGACGAGGTCGCCATCGAGAGGCATCGCGGTAAAGAGCCAAGCGGTGCCCCCGTGGGCGGCTAGTTCGGCTTCTTCCTGTCGCAAAAACTGCACGTGGGCGTCGCTGGCTGGTAAGACCCACACCCCGTTTTGGAGCGTGATGGCCCCGGCGGCACGCAAGTGCCGCCAGATTTGGACCCGCAAGCTCGAGGATGTGGCCGGCGCTTGCGGGAGAAAGAGCAGCCAGGATAGAGCTTCCATGACGCCTCTTTCTTCCTCATGTAACAGGTGTTGCATGAGGATCATACCAGCCGTGCTCATCACTGTGCAACACCCGTTACATGACGTGTATGGCGCATCTGGCACCGCCCGCGTGGCGGCAGGTCGCCTTGGGGGAAGCGCACTGCCTTGATCAGCGCGTGACCGTTGATGCCGGGTTACCCAATGACGATGACGGGACACGCCACGCGATCAAAGAGGCGATACGCGGTCGATCCCACCAGCCGTTTGGCGCGTTGGGTGCGGCCATGACTCCCCACAATCAACAGTTGCGCGTCAACCGCGGTGACCAAGGCCGGCAGCTGCTCACGGGGCAGGCCGACCACCACATGGCAGATGGGCACCCCTAATCCAGCGGCGAGCATGTGGTGTCGCGCTTCCTCCTGCCGCCGCGTCAATGCCTGGGCTTGTTCCCCGGCACGGCGGTCCCACGTGGTGGGACTAGTCGCGAAGCGCGGAATGCGCTCAGCGACAGAGCAGAGATGAATCTGCGCCTGCGAACAGGTAGCGAGCGTGATCGCGAGGGCCAGGGCTTGCTCACTGCCGGACGTGCCATCGTAGGCCACGGCAATGCGCTGGAGCACCGGGGGGAGGGGGCGAGCAGGGCGGCGATGCTGCGCGGCCAGGTGCTGCCCCCATGCCAATCCGCCTTCGACCGCCACCAAACCCACCCCAATACTCCCGATGAGGTAGCCCACCCCCAGGACCACCTGGCCGTGCAGCGTCCATTGCGCGAGATCCCCCGCCAGGGAACTAAACGTCGTGTAGGTGCCGAGGAACCCGATGGCGAGGGCCAACCACAGCTGCTCATGCGTGCGGCTTGCCTCATCGCGCCACCCCGCGAAGAGGCCAATCAGGGCGGAGCCACTCCCATTGATGAGGAGGAGATCGAGCGGCCACCCGCCCGCCCACTGATTGAGGGCGGGGCCAACGCCGAGCTGGATGGCCGCTCGTGCCGCCACCCCCACGAGGCTCCCGCTCAGCACGAGGCTGAGTTCGAGAAAAAGGGTCCGCCAGGTCCGTGAGGGCGCCAGTTGGTCAGCATCACTGTCGAGCGAAGCGAAGACGGGGGCGGTCATACGCCATGTCCTCCCCACACCATGCCACCGATTGCCAGCAATGGGCCGCCGATGCCGCTGAGCAGCACATAGCCCAAGGCACGCCACCGCTGGCCCCGCCGACGCAAGCGGGCGGATTCCAACATGAAGGTGCTAAAGGTAGTGTAGCCGCCCAGAAAGCCCAGGATCACCGGGATGTGCCAGGCTGACCAGGACGCATGGGACGCGAAGAGGGCCAGGGCGAGGCCAATGAGGAAGGTGCCGGTGAGATTGATCCACAGGGTGCCCCAGGGGAAGGCATCCCCCCCGCGTTGGCGAAAGCGAATGGCGAGCACATGGCGGGTTTGCGTCCCCGCCATCGCCGCCATTCCGGTCCACAATACAAGCGCGATACTCGGCACAACGATCTCCCTTGAGGGCGAAAGCTCATGTGCTTCGGGGAGCAGCGTCAACCGCGTCGGCTTCTCCCGCGTGGCACACAGAGCACCAACGATCGGTAGAAGCTATTAGCCAGGGATGGCGTAACGCGAGCCTCATCGCGAGACGGAAGGTCGTCTCCGTCTACCTTACCACCAGGGGGCTGGTCGAATCAAGCGGCCCCGGTCCCTGCGGCTGACTGGGGATCCTTGCCCTCGTCTCGATGGCCGGTTCTTTGGGGGGATGACGGCTTCATCCAGGGCCGCCCCATTGAAGCTTGCGGCTGGTTGGGTCATGGACAACCTCCAGAGAAGGGGGGAATGCTGACTGCGCTTGCACAGGGGATGCCAGTCAGCGGAGGAGGACGCACCCCGTGTGGCCGACTCAGTCGGCGCAGTCATCTGCCCCACAGGCACAGGCCGCTCCCACACTTCGCTGTTTTTCCTCATGGTACTCGTTCCTCTGTATCAATTGCAGCGACAATAAAAGTACCTTGTGGTCCATTTTTGAATTTCGATCTCAGCAACAGCTTTTTATCATCTATCGCTTCCTTCGAGAACAGGTGCCGCCTCACCCGTCGTCAAAGTTCTGACAACATCTCTTGGTTACTTTCGAACCTTCGCGTAAATTTTCGAACCTTGGCGTAAAATCGTTCGAAGATTCGCGTAAAGATCCACATCATAAGCATAGTGATAGCTTGCTTTTTGTGAGGTTGAATCAACCTCACAAAAACTGGTGCGTTTATGGCTCTACGCCAGGGACAAGAGGCCATAACATGCTATCCTTTATCGGTATTTCTTCATGCAGATAATAAAATATGGGGCAGTGATTTAGGGCAGGTACCACAGGCACCCTCGGCAAAAGCTAACAACATCTTCTCGCAGAGCAGATTGTATAGCAACCAGGGTAAATACGACAATGTCGCCCTGTGAGCCTAAAGGGGATAGCGTGCCCAGGCAATCACAACATCCCGAAAATCTACAAATACAGGTAGCTTGGTTGTCCGATCTCAGAATTCATGTCACTAAAGGGGGGATTTGGTGCCGATAATCTCAAAATTCGTGTCACTGCGTCTCAGAAAATCTGACACTACCCACTGGAAATCTCAGAATTCGTGCCACTACCCCAAAAAAGTGAGCAGGTGATCAGGTAAAGCGAACAGGGAGGCACCAGTAGCTGGAATCATGGTCATAAATCGCGGAGCGCCTCGGTATTTTCCCAATGAGCGGATTATTCAATATATCTGTGTTGGCGAGGTATGAAGCACGTTTGGCCCGACATCCATTTTGCCCGCTACCACTTTGTAGACTTCCAAGAACGCACCGCATTTCAGGCAGCAGTGAATTATCACTGAGAGCAGACGGGAATCGAGGGTAACTGCGATGAAATCTGCGACACTGGTTCTTTGGGGATGAGCAGAGCATCGCGTATGTGGGTAATTTCAAAGACTGGCCAAGGGTTCTATCAGGTCTTCGCGAGCTTTGCCTTGCCCAATCCGGCCAGTATTGCCCTCCATGAAGCGATGGGAATAGGGAAGTTGGGTGTCTACCGCCAAGTAGGGTACAAACTGGGAGCATGGCATGATGTGGGTTGGTGGCAGGGAATCCGCCAACCCTTGCGTAAGGACCCGCTCCCTCCCCGCTCCTTGGAAAAGGTGCTTTGGACGGGAGACGCCTGCTACGACAAATAGCTGAGCCGCTGGCCTTTTGGTCCTGTGAAACAACACGGACACAGGGGATATGCTACGGTAAAGTCAGTTCACGAACTAAGGATGGGGTATGGCAGCCGCTTCACGCAAACCGTTCCAACACATCTTCAATGAACTCGGTGAATCACAGGTAAGCGCCTGCTTTCAGCGGGCACAATGGAGTGTGACGAAGATTTCCGCCGATTACGGGCAAGATTTTCTGCTCCATCCGTTTCATCAGGGAGAGATGACGGGCAAAGATGGGTACATTCAACTCAAGAGTACCGATGATGTGAGTAAATATGGGCACAAACAAGGGTATCAGTATCGCGTAAAAGTCGTCCATTTACGCCAATGGCAACGTATCCTCTGGCCAGTGTTCCTGGTGCTGTGGGACATCACACGCGAATGCGGGTATTGGGTGCATATCCAGCCGGTGATTGCCGCCCAACTTGCTGCCAATCCCCAGTGGCTGACAGGAGCCGGGATGCGCACGATTCCTGTTCCCGCCACGCACATGCTGCAACGCGGCGAGCTTGGCACATTACCTGTTGTGTTGGATGCCGCCTATCGCAGGCTCGGACAGCATCTTGAGCAGGAACAACAGGTGCAGTTGGCCCAACCTGATCCGTACATTGCTCAGGGGGTGCCGCAACCGGGCACCCCTGTTCCCCGGAAACCAACGCTGCTGCCACTTTCTGCTCAACAGCTCGCAATGCTCGCCCGCTTACAGACGGCAGCGGCCCAAGCACCACAGAATTGGCGGATCGATCTCGCTATCGCGAAGCTCGCGTATGAGCGTGACGCTATTGATGATGCGTTCCACGCGATCAACGCCGCCCAAGCCAAAGGCGCTGTGGGGATCGAGTACCTGGGGACTCGCGCCAGCATTCTCACCGAATACACGAATACCCACACGCCAGTACCTCGTCACTTACTCGTGGAAGCTACCGCAATTTTCGCCGCACTTGGCGCGCAACTCGCTTATCCGCCCAAAGTCCACAACGATTACAACCACGGCAATGCGCTCAAGGCACTGGGTTATTATGAAGAGGCCTTACTTCATTATGATGATGCGCTCTCCCATGATCCCGATGCGTTGCTCGCGGGCCAAGTATTGACGAACAAAGGCGTGTGTCTTTTTCATTTGGGCCGCCATGAGGAAGAATATGCGGCATATGCCGCGGCATTACAACGCGATCCAATGCGGTGGCAAGCACTGAGCTGTTGGGCGGCGACGGAGGTTCGTTGCGGCCAGCCAAGTCATGCCCAACACCTGCTCCTCGAAGCATTTGCCAGGATACCAGCCGTCCAGCAGATGCCCGCTGAAGCTTATGCCTTGGCGTATGCCTCGTATCAATGTGAAGATTTCGCGACTGCTGCACATTGGGCGCAGCACACCGTCGACCTGCGGCCCGAACATCGGCGTGCGCTGCGACTGCTCGCCCTTTCCCTCAGCCATCTCTGGCGCAGCGATCTCACCTATGGCGAAGTGGCCGTGCGTGCCTACCAGCAATGGCTTGCCAGTGAGCCACAGGATATGTTCATCGTCAAAGAATTATATTTAGTGTATCGCGCTAACGGGGCCGATGCTCAGGCACGTGAACTGGTGGGAGCCACGAAGCTCACTGACGATGCCTCAACAGCTTCGCTATTCTATTATGGAAGTATGCTTGCTGATGAAGGACACCACGACGCCGCGATTCGTCTATTCGAGCAAGCACAGGCCGCAACGCCCGAACGCTATATCGTGCATCGTTTAGGCCACCTCTATCAGCAACAGGGGTGGTATCGGCAAGCGATTAGCTGTTATGCGGAACTCTTACCGGAAATGGAAACGACTCACCTGGCCTATCTTGCAGATTGCTTTGCCGGCTTACATGATTATGCAACGTGCATTCTCGTCCTGTTACGCCTGTTGACATTGCAATCAGACAACGCACGGTGGTGGAGCAATTTACGCGGTGCGTTAGCGGCATGTGAGGAAACGCATGCTTTCTTGCACGTCCAATATCTTTTGACACAAACGCCCGAGCCAGGGTTGACCGCCACACCACGCTCTTCAGAAGTTGCGACCGTAGCCGCAGCACTCAAAGAGCAAACCCATGGCGAATTGTGCATTCGTCCTTGGACACAGGCCGATGTTCTCTCCCGCTTGGCACCACTTGCAGCGTCCTAGGTCAAACGGCCTTGCCCCCCTATATTGACAATCTTCGATATATATGCTATCATCGGCCTGTGAACACCAACACACCTCCCGTCTCGGTGCTTGCACCCAATGGGTGCTGCCCCCCTGGGGCACCGCCGACCCTGGCACCCGACACCGCCCTACGGCTGGCCGAGGCCCTCAAGGCGTTGGCGGATCCGACGCGGTTACGCATGCTGAGCTTACTGGCGCAGCAGACGGAGCCGCTGTGTGTCTGTGACATCACCGCCCAATTCGATCAACATCAGCCGACGATTAGCCATCATCTGCGGCTGTTACGCGAGGCACGCTTCGTCGACTGTGAAAAGCGCGGTGTTTGGGCATATTATTGGGTGACCGACGCGGGGCAGCGCGCCCTGATAGTAGCATTGTCCTTGGGGTAAGCGCCCATGCACTCCCCTTTTTTGCCGTAACCCATCGATATCTATCAATGAATGGAGGACAGCATGGCCTACGCACGCGAGACCCCGATGGTGCATGCGGGCGAAGATCCCGCCGCACACTTTGGTGCCCTCTCGACCCCGATCTATGATGCCGCGGTCTTCGCTTTCCCCGATGCCGCACAGGGGGCGGCGATCCACGCCGGCGAGCAGCCCGGCTATTTCTATGGCCGCATGGGGAATCCGACGCAAGCCGCCTTGGAAGCGGCGCTCTGCGCGCTGGAAGGCGGTGAGGCCGCCCTGGCCCTGGCATCAGGGATGGCCGCCATCACCACCACCTTCCTGACGCTGCTACGGCCCGGCGACCATGTGGTCGCGCCGCTGGCGATGTACGCGACCACCACCGCTCTGCTCGATGAGGTGCTCACCCCCTGGGGCGTCGCCGTCACCTATGTCGATGCCACGGATCCTGCCGCGTATGCCGCTGCCATTCGTCCAACGACGAAGGTGCTGTATCTCGAATCGCCGGCCAACCCCCGCCTCCAACTCGTGGACATGGCAGCGGTCGTGGCGGTGGCGCGGGCCCACGGCATCACGACCGTGATGGACAACACCTTCGCCACCCCGTACAACCAACAACCCTTGCACTGGGGGGTCGATATCGTGGTGCACAGCGCCACGAAATATCTGGGCGGCCACGGCGATCTGACCGCTGGGGCCATCGTGGGTCCCGCCGCCTTCGTCCATGACGCCCGCTGGCGTATCCACAAGATTCTGGGTGGGGTCATCGCTCCGCAGACGGCCTGGCTCGTGCTGCGCGGCATCAAGACGCTGGCCCTGCGCATGGTACAGTACAACGCCAATGCCCTCGCCGTCGCCCAGTTCCTCGCGGGGCACCCCCAGGTACAACAGGTTGCCTACCCAGGCTTACCCACCCATCCCCAGCAGGCGCTCGCGGCACGCCAGATGACCGGGTGCGGCGGCATGCTCGCCTTCGAGGTCGCCGACCTCAGCGCCGGCCAGCGCCTCATCGATCACCTGACGCTGTGTCAATTGGCGGTTTCCCTGGGCGATGTGGCGACCCTCATCCAACATTCCGCGTCGATGACCCATGCCGCCGTGCCGCGCGAGCGTCGCCTAGCGGCGGGCATCACCGATGGCCTGTTGCGGCTCTCGGTGGGCATCGAAGACGCCAATGATATCATCGCGGACCTGGCAACGGGTCTCGCGGCTATCTGAAAGGACCATCCGAATGAACACCTCCACTTTGCCCATCGCCATCATCGGTGGCGGTCCCGTTGGCCTCGCCGCCGCGGCCCAACTCCTGGCGCGTGGGGCGACGCCCATCATCTTCGAGGCCGGCACCGAGGTCGGGGCAGCCGTCGCGGAATGGGGGCATGTGCGCCTCTTCTCGCCCTGGCGCTATCTCATCGATGCCGCCGCCGCTGACCTGCTCCACGCGGCGGGTTGGCGCGATCCCGATCCCGAAGCCTTGCCAACGGGTCAGGAACTCGTTGATCAGTACCTGCGGCCCCTGGCGGCTTTACCCACCATCGCACCGCATCTGCACCTAGGCGCGCGGGTGGTCGCCGTCGCGCGCCAGGGCTACGACAAAATGAAGACGCCGGGCCGTGAAGCCGCGCCATTTGTGCTGACGATCCGAGGAGCCGCTGGAGCGACGACGCAGGTGCTGGCCTGTGCGGTCATCGACGCTTCCGGCACGTATGCCCAACCCAACCCGCTGGGGGCCAATGGGCTGCCCGCGCTTGGCGAAGCCAAGCTTGGCGTTCGTGTCGCCTACGGCATTCCCGATGTGTTGGGGACGGCGCGAGCGCGCTACGCGGGGAAGCGCGTGCTGGTCGTGGGCAGCGGTCATTCCGCCTTCAACGCCCTCTTGGACCTCGCACGCCTCGCGGAGCAGGAACCGACGACACGCATCGTCTGGGCGGTGCGCCGCGCCACACTGGGGACGCTGTTCGGGGGGGGTGACACCGATGCCCTGCCCGCGCGCGGCCAGTTGGGTCAGCGCCTGCAAAGGGTCATCGATGCGGGTGTGGTCGAACGGCACACCGACAGCGCCATCGAACGGGTGCGCCTGACGAAGGCAGGCATCGTCGCCTCGACCACGCATGGCGATCTGCCCCATGTCGACGAACTGATCGTCGCCACCGGCTTTCGCCCCGATCTCGAACTGACGCGCGAGTTACGGCTGGACCTCGATCCGTCGGTCGAGAGTCCGCGCGCGCTGGCGCCCCTGATCGATCCCAATGTCCACAGTTGCGGCACCGTGCCACCGCATGGCTATGAGGAATTGCAGCACCCCGAAGCGGATTTCTTCATCGTCGGGATGAAGAGCTATGGCCGCGCGCCAACCTTCCTGATGCTCACGGGCTATGAACAGGTGCGGTCGATTGCCTGTGCCCTCACCGGGGATCTGGCTGGTGCCCGGCAGGTGCAATTGGTGTTACCAGAAACGGGCGTCTGCTCAACGGATGGGGGCGGCTGTTGCGACCCCGTCGTCACCGTGGCCCCAAAGTGGCAAGGGAAGGCCATCCCGGTGCTGGGAGCCACTCGTGGCTGAGACCAGTATCGCCACGACAGGATGGGCGCACCCTTGGGGCCAGGTCGGGGTGCTCTCGTTCACCGAAGTGACGAGCTGGGGCATCCTCTACTACGCCTTTCCGGTCTTCCTGGCCCCGATGGGGCGCGAGCTGCACTGGAGCCAGGCCAGCCTCACCGGGGCGTATTCGCTGGCGCTGCTGGTGTCGGGGATCGCCGGGTTACTGGTGGGGCGTTGGCTCGACCATGCGCGCAACCCCCGTGCCCTCATGGCGGTTGGCGCGCTGCTCGGTGTGGCGGGCCTCGTGCTCTGGGCACGGGTGAGCACGCTGGGTGGCTTCTATGGTCTGTGGATCCTGCTGGGACTGGCGATGGCGGCGACGCTCTATGAACCCGCCTTCGCCACCGTCGCGGCCTGGTTCCCGCAGCGGGAGCGCGCCCTGACGGTACTGACTACCTGCGGCGGCCTCGCCAGCGTGATCTATCTGCCCGTCGCGGCGCTGCTCGTCCAGCATGTTGGGTGGCGACCCGCGCTCCTCGTCCTCGCAGGGGTGATCCTGGTTGGCGTGGGACTGCCCAACGCGCTGCTCTTACGGCCTTTTCCCTCCCTGCAAGCAGACACGCTACTCGTGAGCACAACCGTTGCCGCGTGGCGGACCTGGCGCTTCTGGCAACTGGTGCTGGCCTTCATGCTGGCCCAGATGGCACTGGTCGCGGTCATGGTGCATCTCGTTCCCTTCCTGGGTGGACGCGGCATCCCGGCACCGCTGGCCGCTACCGCGACGGGTCTCATTGGTGGGGTCTCGCTCGTGGGCCGGATGGTGGCCACCTGGCGCAGCACCGCGCGGACCCGCGCCACCATGACCGCCCTGATTTTCCTGGTCCAGGCCGTTGGCATCATCCTCTTACTGCTCGTGCCAGGAACGATGGGCATCATCGTCTTCATCGTGCTCTTCGGGGCGGGCTTCGGTGTGATCTCGCCCGCGCGGGCTGGACTGGTGGCCGACCGCTTCGGCACGCTGATCTATGGGCGCGTCAACGGGCAATTGGCCCTGGCCGTGACGCTCGCCCGTGCGGCGGCCCCGGCTGGCGCGAGTCTCTTGCTGGGCTGGTGGGGTACCTATCCGCCCGTCTTTGGCATGCTGGCGCTGCTCTCGGTGCTCGGTGCCATCGTGTTGTTCTTGCCCGTTACCATGGATCCTATCGCGTAATCGGCGGCTCTTGACCTTCCCACGCTGGGAAGGTGTACGGTGTGTTTTAGAGGAGGAACATGATGCGACGCGACCCTGACGACTTCACGATTGGCCAGTTGGCGCAGCTAACCGGCGTCAACGCGAAAGTGATTCGCTACTACGAAGCTATCGGCGTATTGCCCCCTCCGCAGCGCGGCACGAATCAGTATCGGCGCTATGGCTCCGCTGATTGCGCCCGGCTGCACCTCCTGCGCCGCATCCGCCACCTGGGAGCCTCCCTCGCTGACATCAAGACCCTCCTGACCGGATCGGACACCGCCCGCTGCGCGGAGGTGCAGCGCCGCTTGCTGGCCGTGATCACCCAGCGATTGGCGGCGATTGATCAGGAAATGGGGGCGCTGGCGGCTTTGCGTGCGGAGGTCCAACAGTATCGGCAAGCCATCGTGGCTTGTCCCCCGACGAGTACCGCGCCATTCAGCACCTGTACGGACGGGCGCTGTATTGGCCTCACTTCACTGAAGGAAAATCCATATGACGACGATGCACATCTCTGCTGCGTGTGATTGCCCTTGTGGCGACGGCCCGTGCGACTGCGATGGTGGCTGCTGCGACACGACGTGTTGTTAACTCCACCCGCTGATTGCTAACGCACAGCTCACCTCACACCCTGAGCCAGAAAGGCTGGTGCAGGGTGTGAGATGGGTCACTATGGAAAGGATGCCCGATATCGCGCCAGCAAAGGCTTTATCCATCGTGGCAGTGCCTCGTGACGGACCTTCTTTGCTGGCGTGCGGTTTTACGAAGAGTGCGTTGCCCGCCATCGGCATCAGCGCGGCCCCACAGGCCTGCCTCCCCCAGCAGATACGGTTCGTCTGGACCCGTCTCACAACCACCCCTGTTGTTCCGCCCGCCGCGCGGCCTCCATCCGATTCTGCGCCCCCAGTTTGTGCATCGCCAGCGACAGGTGGTTGCGCACGGTCCCTTCCGCCAGCGCGATACGTGCCGCGATGACCGCGATGCTTCCCCCGTCTAACGCCGCCGCCAATACCGCACGTTCCCGGTCGGTGAGCGGATTGGGACCCGCACTCAAGGCCGTCATGGCCAGTTCAGGGTCAACAACCTTGCCCCCTGCATGGACGCGGTGAATGGCGGCGACCAGATCAGACGGTGGCGCGTCTTTGAGCAGAAAACCGACCGCGCCACCTTCCATCGCCTGGCGCAGATAGCCACTGCGTCCAAAGGTCGTCACCATGATGATTCGGCACGCCGGGAGCTGCGCATGTAAGGCACGCGCCGCCGCCAAACCACCGCCGCCGGGCATCTCAATGTCGAGCAGCGCGATATCGGGGTGGGTGGCGAGGGCAGTCGGGACCACCGCGTCACCGCGCGCCACCTCCGCGACGATCGCCAGGTCGCTTTCCAAACGCAGGAGGGCGGCGAGGGCACCGCGCACGAGAGCCTGGTCTTCGGCTAACAAGATGCGAATCATGGCGTTCCCTCCTCCGTGAAGGGGGCCTCGGCACGCAAAAAGAATCGGTCGGGGTCGCGCCTTTCCGCGAGGACACCGCCGCCCAGCGCGACCAGACGTTCTCGCAAGCCGCCAATTCCCTGCCCCGGTTCGGATGGCGGCACGCCAGGAACACCGCCATCATTCGTGATCTCCAACCACATGACCTGTGCCGTACAGCCCAGCATGATTTGACACTGGGTTGCCTGGCTATGACGCAAAATATTCGTCACGCCTTCGTGAATGACGCTGGCGAACGCGCCCTCTATGCGCGGGGGCAGTGTCAGGCGATCTGCCGTCATGCTAAGCGTGATACCGGCTGCCAGCAGGATTTGACGCGCGCCTTCGATCTCGTGTGCGATGGTCATCTGACGATACCCGGCAAGCGCCACGCGCACTTCGCGCAGCGTGGCACGCGCCAGAGCTTCCACGGCACGCATTTCAGCCCGGGCGCGGATGGGATCAACGGAGACCAGGCGCTCGGCGAGCGCACTCTTGAGGGTCACCGCCGCCAGGTTGCGTCCCAACAGATCGTGGAGATCGCGGGCCACGCGCAAGCGCTCTGCGGTGACCGCGAGCCGCGCCAGTGCTTGCCGTTGACGTTGCAGCCGCTGGAGGGCCCGCATGAGCAGGATCACGCCAATCATGTCAATGCCTAACCCGCGCACAAGCAAGGCCAGGGGGATCGCGGTCATCCATCCCAAACGGACCCACCCCACCAGCAAACAGAGCAGCGTCAGCGTCGTGACCATGAGCACCGCGCGGCGGGGGGCAAAAAGGATGCCAGCGATGGCACTGACACAGATGCACAGCCACAACCAGGCAGGATCATCAAATAGGCTCAGGGAGAACACCACCACCACCAAGGTCACGAACCCCAGCAACGCCCAGGCAAAGCGCGGCCGCCACCCGGTGAGCCGTTCGCTGGGATGCGGCAACATGACCCCCAAATAACTGCCGGCCAAGATCACGCCGCCACCCAGGATGAAGCCGACTCGGAGCGGATTCAGCCGCGTCTGAAGCAGCAACAAAACGGTGTATCCCAGGGAGATCAGCCAGAACACGACGTACAACCGCCACAGCCAGGGCGAGATGCCGAGGGCTTGCGTGGCCTCGTCCGTAGCCGGTATGGGGCGCAACACACGCCGAAAATACGCGCGGAACAGATGCATGGGACGGCCCTCCTTTCCCCAAGGGGTGTGGTCTTATTGTATGCGGACGGCCCCTGCGTGGGGAACGCCACGTGTCAGGACTTCCCCGTGACATCTGTCATGGGGAAGATCGGCGCGATCTCCCTTCACGCCGAGGCGCGGCGCACCTACACTCAGAGGTGAATCCGTGCAAGGAGAACCCAACCGTGGTCTATGCTCTGGTGCTTTTCCTCCACATCGTTGGTGCGTTAGGCTTCTTTGGCAGCCTGCTGCTGTGGGTGGCCGTCCTCACGGCACTACGCCGTGCGCACCGGGTTGAGGAAGTTCGTCCCCTCGTGGCCCTGGTGCTCCGCTCGCAGGTGGGCGCCATGAGCAGTATCGTGGTGCTGCTGCTGGCAGGGGTCGTCATGACCCTGATGGCCTGGCAGTTCACCACGGACTGGATCGTGGTGGCGCTGGGAACCCTCGTCCTCATCGCGCCCATCAGCCCCCTCTTCATCGAACCGCGTCTGCGCGCCATCGCGACACTGGCAAAAGCTGCGCCAGATGGACCACTCACCGATACACTCAACGAGCGCATCCACCATCCCCTGCTTATCACGGCGCTGTATCTGCTCGTCCCACTCCTGCTGGGAATTGTCTTCCTGATGGTGGTCAAACCCTCGCTGAGCGGTGCCGTGGTGGTGATGGCAGGCGCGGGCATCCTGGGCATGCTCTGTTGCTTCCCATTCTGGGTAACACCCCCACTTGACCGTCACCCTCATGAAGCGGAACGCCTCACGAGAAAGGAACGAACACGATGATCAGATATCTCCTGCTTGGGGTGTTGCTCGCCGCGACCGGACTCAGCGGTCTGCTGGCGGGCATCAGCCTCGACAAAGCGGTGGTGCAATTGCCAGCACGCCACCAACTGGGGGCCTTGGCGTATGCCGCCTATATCCGGGCGGCGGACCTGCAAGGCGGTCTCCGGTGGTATCCCCTGTTGGGCGTGGGTGCCCCACTGCTCGTCGTCGCTGCGGTGGCACTGTTGCCCTTTGCCGGATTTCCCCGCAGCGTGATAATTCCCATTTTCGTGGCAGCGGGATTGAGTGGCGCACATCTTGTGACGACGAGTCGCGCGGCCCCATTGCTGCTCCAGTTGCGCCACCACGATCTTGATGAAGCGACCTTGCAGGAAGTATTTAGGCGCTTTGCCCGCTGGCATGGACGACGTTGCATCGTGCAACTGGCCACATTTGGCGTGCTCTTGTGGGCGTTGTTTGTGCTGGCCGCATGAGGTGGCCACCAATGAAAGGATCATCCCCATGATCGCCGGATTCCCCTGGCCCTTTTTCGTGCCCCTGGTCATCCATGCCCTCGCCGGTCTGACGACGGTCGTCATGGGCATCCTCACTTTCACCGCGCCCAAGCAGCCAGGACGCCACCCGACCTGGGGGGTGCGCTATCTCTGGGCGTATACCGTCGTGTTTTTCACTGCAACACTTTTAGCTATCCAGCGTTGGCCCGCCGACGCCTATCTGCTCGGGTTAGCAACCGTCGGGTATGGTGCGGCGCTGGGGAGTTATGGTGCGCGGCGCTATCGCCTGACGGGGTGGATGCAGCGGTGGCTGGGGAACTGGTGGGTGGTAGCGCATCTGTGCGGGATGATTGGGTCGTATGTTGTGCTGCTGACGGCCTTTTACGTTGACAACGCGCATCTCATCCCGCTGTTGCAGCGACTCCCCGTGCTGGTTTTTTGGGTGATGCCCACCCTCATCACCCTCCCATTTCTGGTCCGCGCCCTGCGCCGCTTTGCACCGCGTCAGCCAACGTCCTACGCTGACGGGTGAAACCGACCGGAGCAAGGACACGCGCTCACGGTACCCAATCGTGGGCAATGCGACTGAGAAAGAAGCGGATGCGCGTGTTGAGTTCCTGCGCCGTCGCGGTGAAGGGGGCCTGATTGAGTGGTTCAGCTTCTAGGGGATCAGGCAGACTCCAATGGATCACCTGCGTCGAGGCGGCGAAGGGGGGGCACTCTTCGCGCGCACGGTCACAGACCGTGATGACGTACTCGAAGGTCAACGGCACCAGCTGAGCGAGCGGCTTAGCGAAGAGGCCCGCATCGGCCACCCCAAATTCGGCCAGGGCCGTGACCGCCAGGGGATGCAAGGTCGTGGGGTGGGTGCCCGCGCTGAAGACCTCGATGGCTCCATGGGTCGCATACCGCAGCAGCGCCTCCGCGATCTGGGAGCGGGCACTGTTATGGGTACACAGAAACAAGACGTGGATGGGACGTGGCAGGGGCGAGCGCAGATCGAGCGTTGGCGGTTCCCAGGTCGGCATGAGGGCCGGATGGAGGTGTGCCCCCGTGACGCTGAGTTGCTCGCGCAGGGCGAGCAGATCGAGGGTGTAGTAGACATCGCGCCCATCCGCGATGCTGCGCCGCTCGCGCACCAGCCCCGCTTGGCGCAGTTGTTTGAGGTGGTACGATACGAAGTTTTGGGGCCGCCCGACCACGGCCATCAGTTCCCCGACACGGCGGTCACTCTGGGCCAGTTCGGTCACGATCTGCCAGCGTACTTCATGGGCCAAAGCTTGCAGCAGGGTCAGGGGATGGGGAGCGGCGCTGGTCATGCGGGGTTCATCCTTTGCTCGTATCAGTGGAGTATATCGCGGCATGGCCGGGGGCGGCAAGGTCAGCCCAGGAAGCGGTAGCCGACGCCGCGCACCGTCTGAATGAGATTGGGGGCAGTCGGGTCCACCGCCAGCTTCTCGCGCAGCCAATGCACATGCACATTGACGGTGTTGGAATCACCCAAGTAGTCGAAGCCCCATACGCGCTCCAACAGCCGCGAACGGGTGAGCACCATGCCCCGATGCCGCACGAAGTAGACCAGCAGATCGAAGAGGCGATTCGTGAGATCGATGGGGATGCCGGCACGGGTGACCGAGTGGGCGTCGAGATCGATATGCACATCCGTGCTCTCCAGACTGCCCAATTTCTCTTCTTCGTCCGCCTCCTCTGTTTGGGTGCGGCGCAACTGGGCCCGGATGCGCGCCCGCAGTGCCATCCAGCTAAAGGGCTTGGTGACGTAATCATCGGCCCCCGCCTCTAGCCCAACCACGATATCGCTCTCCTCGACGCGCGCTGTGACCATGATGATCGGAATCCGCTGCGAGGGCGCGCAGCACGCGCGCAGCTTGCGACATACGGTGAGGCCGTCGGTACCCGGCAACATGAGGTCGAGCAAGATGAGCTGGGGCGGTTTTTTGCAGGCGCTGTCGATGGCGCGATCGCCATCGCTTACCGCTTCAACCGTGTAGCCTTCGTGCTGTAAACGGTAGGTCAGCGTCGCGCGCAATGTCGGGTCATCTTCGACAAGCAAGATGCGCTCGGCCATATCGCCCTCCCCAGGTCCGATATCCATCAAATAAACTTGATCTGTTTATACCATGCGCGCCAACCCTCAGCCTCTCGTAAAAAGCCAGGAAAGGGCAGCGGTGAAGGGCTTCGCCCCATTTTTCGCCTGACGGTGTCTGCTTGTCATTTAATCTAAATTTTATCTTCGCTTAATCTGGGCTTTCTGTTAGCACTCTACAAATGCTTATGGACGCACCGCAACACCGCGATGGTCGGCGGTGCCTCCCCGAAAACGGTGTATCGTTCCCCATTCCTGAGGAGGGAATATCCGCATGTCCTTGTTCTCGCGCGCGCGGCTTGGTGCCTTGGCCTTGGTAGGCATGACGCTCTTGCTAGCGGCCTGTGGCTCATCCAGTACCGCATCGAGCACGCCGGGTGGTGTCGCTTGCCCCTCGCCGACCTCGTTGACCGGCGCTGGCTCGACCTTCGACAACCCGCTCTTCACGAAACAGTTTCAGGTGTACCCCGCCGCCAAGTGTGGCATCCAGGTGAATTATCAGTCCGTTGGTTCCGGCGCAGGCATCGCCCAGTTGCTGGCTGGCACGGTGGATTTCGGCGCGACCGACGCCCCGATGAAAGATACCGATCTGGCCAAGAGCACGCAGGGTCCGATCCTCCACATCCCGGTGACGCTGGGTGCGGTCGCCATGACCTACAACCTCGCGGGCGTGACGAAGCTGCAACTGACAGGTGATGTCATCGCCCAGATCTTCCTGGGCAAAATCACCACCTGGAATGATGCCGCCATCGCGGCGCTCAATGCGGGTGTGACCCTCCCGAATCAGAAGATCACCGTCGAGCACCGCTCGGATGGCAGCGGCACGACGGGCATTTTCGCGGCTTATCTCTCAGCGGTCAACGCGGATTGGAAGGCTGGTCCAGGTTCCGGCACGACCCTCAACTGGCCGGTGGGGGTGGGCAGCAAGGGCAATGATGGCGTCACCGCCAGCACGAAGCAGACGGCAGGTGCCATCGGCTACGTCGAGGCGGGCTATGCCACGGTGAATAACCTGCCCGTCGCGACGGTGCAGAACGCCGCCAATGCCTATGTTGGCCCGACGCTCGATGCCATCAAGGCCGCGGCGGATAACTACCTGGCGCAGAACGCGGCTTCGGTGCCCGCTGACCTGCGCTTCTTCATCGTCAACGCCCCCGGGGCCGCTTCGTACCCCATCGCGGGCTTCTCGTGGGTGATCGTCTACCAAAACCAGAGTGATTCCACCAAGGGGCAGAATCTGGCCAACACGCTGTGGTGGATGACCCACGACGGCCAGCAGTACAGCAACGCGTTGAACTATGCTGTGCTGCCGGCCAGCATCGCCACCAAGGATGAGGCCCAGATCAAGAAGCTCCAGTGTGGCGGCAGCGCCTGCTACAAAGGGCTCTTCGGCTAAACGTTGACGGACATGCCATCAATGGCAAGGCCGTGTTCACGGCGGGGCAACGGTGGCGACACCGCTTACCCCGCCCTTCGTCCTAAGGAACCCTTATGAATGAAGTTCGTTCCGTCACCGGGGCCGCCACATCCGCCGCGACCACCCACCGCCGCACGCGCATCACCGTGCGTGGCATGGCCCTGGGGGATTTCGTCTTACAAAATGGCACCCTCCTGATCGTCATCGCCGTCCTCGCCCTCATCGCCGGCGTCTTCTGGGTCGTCCTCGCCAGCTCCATGCCCACCATCCACCAGTTTGGTTGGCAATTCCTGACGAATCAGGCCTTCGATCCCGATCACAACTCCTTTGGTGTCGGGCCGGCGATCTTTGGGACCATCGTTACCTCAGTCTTCGCCCTCGTTTTTGCGGCGCCCCTGGGCATCGGCGCAGCGGTGTTCCTGGTGGAGTTCTGTCCCCGGCGTGCCCGCACATCACTTGCCTTTTTCACCGACCTGCTCGCCACGGTGCCGAGCGTCGTCTTTGGCTTGTGGGGCTTTCTGGTGCTTGCCCCCTGGATGCAACACAGCGGCGAACCCTGGCTCAAGCTCCATCTGGGCTTCCTGCCCTTCTTCGTGGGCACCCCACGCGGCGTTGGCTTGTTGACGGCAGGCATGATCCTGACGGTCATGATCCTGCCACTGGTCATCGCCATCGCACGCGAAGTGATGCAGATTGTGCCCAATGAACAGCGCGAGGCCCTGCTGGCGCTGGGCGCAACCCGCTGGGAAGTGGTCCGTTACGCAATTTTGCCGTTCGCGCGCGTGGGCATCACGGGCGGGGTCATCTTGGCCTTGGGCCGGGCCCTCGGCGAAACCATCGCCGTGACGCTGGTCATCGGCAACCAGGCCAACAAAATTTCGCCCGATCTCTTCGCGACGGGCTACACCCTGCCCAGTGTTATCGCGAACCAGTTTGGTGAGGCGACCCCGGGTCTGTTCCGCTCGGCCGTTATCGAAGCGGGGTTGATCCTGATCGTCATGACGCTCATCGTCAATGTCTTGGCGCGGCTCTTGATCGCGCGCATGGGACGACACCACCGTGTCGGAGGCTTAGTCGCATGAGCACGCCCCTCCCCTTCGCCGCGCCCCAGACCGCCGCCACCACGCGCCGCGCGGTGGTCAATGGGGTGGCCATTGCCTTCACGACCAGCGCGAGCCTCTTCGCGATTGCCGTCTTCCTGGTCATCATCCTCTACGTCCTGGGCCAGGGCGGCCAGTATATCAATCTCGACTTTTTTACCCAGTTGTCCCCGCCACCAGGCCAGAGCGGCGGCGGCGTTGGCCCCGCCATTCAGGGGTCGTTCGTCTTGCTGGGTCTCGCCTCGCTCTTCGGCATCCCGCTGGGCCTCTTTGCGGGCATCTACCTGGCCGAGTTTGGCCGGACCTCGAACTTCGCCACGATCGTGCGCTTCTTCATCGACGTGCTGACGGGCATCCCCACCATCATCTTTGGGCTGTTCGCCTGGGTCCTCATCGTCGTGCCATCACACAGCTTCTCGGCGTATGCGGGTGGGGTCGCGCTAGGCATCATCATGATCCCCATCGTCACCCGCACCACCGAAGAGATCCTGCGGCTGGTCCCCACGGAGTTACGCGAGGCGGCGCTGGCCCTGGGTGTGCCAGAATGGCGGACGCTCTTACAGGTGATCCTCCCCTCGGTCAGCCGAGGTCTCATCACGGGACTATTGCTGGCTTTGACGCGCATCGCGGGCGAGACCGCGCCACTGCTGCTCACCGCCTTTGGCAATTCCTTTTGGAATGATGGCCTGAATCACGCCATCGATGCCTTGCCGCTGCGGATCTACAATTTCGCCCAGAGTCCTTTCCCGGTGCAGGTCCATCAGGCGTATGCGGGCGCGTTCGTCCTCATCATCCTGTTGGTGCTGACCTCGTTTGGGGTGCGCCTGGCGACCGGCGGCTTCCGCCAGAGTGTGAGGTAAGCGATGACAAGCATCGTGGCACACAACGTCAATGCCTGGTATGGCAAACATCACGCCCTGCACGACATCACCCTCACCATGCCCAACCAGCAGGTGACGGCGCTGATGGGGCCATCGGGCTGTGGCAAATCGACCTTCATCCGCACGCTCAACCGCATGCACGAGGAAATCCCCGGCACGCGCGTGACGGGCGAGATTCGGGTCAATGACGTGAATCTGTATGGCGGGCGCATCACGGCGCAGTACGTGCGACGGCACATCGGCATGGTCTTCCAACGCCCGAACGTGTTGCCGGCGCGCAGCATTTATGAAAACGTGGCAATTGGCCTGCAAATCAATGGCATCGCCCGCGGCAAAGCCTTGCGTGAACGCGTCCAGCAGAGTTTGCACCAGGCTTTCCTGTGGGACGAAGTCAAGGATCGCCTGGATGACCCGGCGGCAGGCCTCTCGGGGGGGCAGCAACAGCGCCTCTGCATCGCCCGCGCCCTGGCGTTGGAGCCGCAGGTGCTCTTGCTCGACGAACCCACCTCGGCGCTCGATCCCCTCTCGACCTTACAGGTCGAGGATCTGGTGCGCCACCTCAAGGCGCAGTACACCGTGGTCATCGTGACGCACAACCTGCAACAGGCGACCCGCATCGCGGACCAGACCGCCTTCTTCCTGCTGGGGCGCATCATCGAGGCGGGACCGACCGAGCAAGTCTTCGCCCGCCCGCAACACAAAGAGACCGAAGATTACATTACCGGACGATTCGGCTGATCGCCGGGGAGGACCACCTGATGACGACACCCGCCGCCCTGCCTGCTACGCCCCACACGCCGACCGTGCTGACCGCGCCCACCGAACCCATCATTGTCGACGCGCAGCACCTGAATGTTTCTTTTGGGAACAGCCACGCCCTCAAGGACGTGACGTTGCCCATTCCCGCCAAGCGCGTCACGGCACTGATGGGGCCGTCAGGCAGCGGGAAATCGACCTTCTTACGCGCCCTCAACCGCATGCATGATCGCACCCCCAGCGCGCGGGTTACCGGGCAGGTCCTCTTTGATGGACAGGATATTTTGGGACCCGGCCTCGACATCGTCCAGTTGCGTCAGCGGATGGGGATGATCTTCCAAAAACCCGTCGTCTTTCCCAAATCCATCTTCGAGAATGTCGCCTTCGCGGTGCGGGTGCAGGGGGGTCTCAAGCACGCGGCCATCGCCGACCGGGTGGAACACAGTCTGCGCCAGGCCGCACTGTGGGACGAAGTGAAGGATCGCCTGCGCCAGAGTGCGGTCGGTTTGTCCGGTGGCCAGCAGCAGCGTCTGTGCATCGCGCGGGCGCTGGCGGTGGAACCCGAAGTCTTGTTGCTTGACGAGCCGACCTCCGCACTGGACCCCGTCGCCACCCTCAAGGTGGAAGACCTGGTGCGCGACCTGGCGCAGACCTACACCATCGCTATTGTCACCCACAATCTGCAACAGGCCGGACGACTCTCGCACTACAGCGGTTTCTTCCTGCTGGGGTCGCTGATCGAGTTTGGTCCCACGCAAGAGGTCTTCGAGCGCCCCCGCGACAAGCGCACCGAAGACTTCATCACGGGACGGTTTGGCTAAGACGTCCAGGAATGGGCGGGGAGGGTCTGGTATGAGCGACACAATTTTAGTGGTCGAGGATGATGCCCCGCTCCGTGATCTGCTCGCATCCCGGCTGCGACGCGAGGGCTACGGCGTCATCGCCGCTGCGGATGGCATGAGCGCCCTCATCGCCGCCACCCAGGTGACGCCACAGTTAGTCGTGCTGGACCTCATGCTGCCCAAACTGGATGGGCTGGAAGTCTGCAAACAACTGCGGGCACGGGAAGCGACGCGCGTGACGCCCATCCTCATCATCTCGGCCCGCACCGAACTGACGGATCGCTTAGTCGGCCTGGAAGTGGGGGCCGATGACTACATCACCAAGCCCTTCAGTTGGGCGGAACTCCGCATTCGCATCCAGACGCAGTTGCGCCGCCGGGCTGGGGTCGCCGAGGCTATCGCACCGCCGCCTCGTCGCGGCACGATCACCGTGGACGATCTCAGCGTGGATCTCGATGCCCACCGTGTCTGGCACAACGGGCAGGAACTCAACCTGGCGGGTCGCTTGTATGATCTGCTCGTCTACTTCATGCAGCAGTGCGACCGGGTGTTGACCCGCAACCAACTTATCGAGCACGTCTGGGGCGCTGACCACGGGGGAGATTCCCGCACGGTCGATGTGCATGTGCGTTGGCTGCGCGAGCAGATCGAAGCCAACCCCAGCGCGCCGCTCCTCATCCAAACGGTGCGCGGTGTCGGCTATCGCTTCACGTGTCCCCATGCGTGCCTGGTCGATGCGTCCGCGCGCTGAGAAAGAGGGATGCGATGCCGCGCTACACCTTAACCCAGGCAACCCAGATCATCGAAGAACACACCCTGCAACTCGCGGCCCTAGTACAAGGCCAACTGGCACGGGCGTGTGCGACGATGGGACGTCACGAGGCCGCTGACCAGGTGCCCGTGTGGGAAGGGCGCGTCAACGAGCTCCGCGCTCAGATCCAAATCGAAATCGCGCAAGCGCTGGAACACTGGGCACCCCTGGGACCAGCCCTGCGCTACTTGATGGCGCTGTATGCCATCGCCGACGAGTGCGAACGCATCGGGGACTATGCCCTGCACGTCGCGCGCGACCTGCCCGGCATCAACACCCTGACCCCCGAACTCATGGGGCTGGTACAGGAAATGACGCGGCTGGTGCGCGACCAGATGCATGGGGGCATGCGCTTGCTCGCCCAGGTGGACGGCGCCACCCTCACCGACCTCGACGAGGGTGAGCGCCACCTGGATATCCTGCGTCATCAATTGGTGGCCTCGCTGCAAGCCGAGATGACGGCTCACGCTGAACATATCGCGCCCGCCATCCCGATCCTCTTTGTCGTGCGCGATCTCGAACGCATCGGCGACCGCATCATCAACATCGCGCGTGATGTGGTCTATGCCCGCACCGGCATCCGGCCCCCCCATCCCCGCTGAGCCGCGATGACACGGTCACGCGCCCCTCGACAAACGGGCGCAGGTAAGGTATGCTCTGTCTGCAATCCATCAATCTCATTTGATGAAAAATATACAAGGAAGGCGACGGCCTTTCTCCCAAGGAGTTCCTGTCCTATGGCCGCTTCGACGCTGGCTCGGTCACACACCCCAGAGGCGGATGACGCGCAAACCGCCTCACCGCCGCTCCCTGCCCTGGTCCCGGCTTTGGTGGCGGAAGGGATTGGCACCTTCGGCCTGGTCTTCGCCGGGTGTGGAGCGATCATGATCGACACCCTCTCGCATGGGCAGGTGACTCATGTCGGGGTGAGCATCGTCTTTGGGCTCATTATCACCGCGATGATCTACGCGACCGGACATCTGAGCGGCGCGCACTTCAATCCTGCCGTAACGCTCGGCTTTGCCCTGGCGCGCCACCTGCCCTGGCCGCGCGTACTGAGTTACTGGGGCGCGCAACTCGCCGGGGCAACACTGGCGGCGGGGGCACTGCGCTTGTTACTGGGCAATGTCGCGCTCCTGGGCACGACGCTTCCGGTGGGCAATCCCTGGCAGGCGTTCGGCTTCGAGGTGATTCTGACCTTCTTCCTGATGTTTGTCATCATGGCGGTGGCGACCGACACCCGCGCCGTAGGGCAAGCGGCGGCCCTCGCCATCGGGGCGACGGTGGGTCTGGAAGCCCTCTTCGCCGGACCGATCTCCGGCGCGTCGATGAATCCGGCGCGCTCGCTGGCACCGGCGTTGGTGAGCGGCACCTGGACGGCACTGTGGGTCTACCTCACCGCGCCCTTTCTGGGTGCGGCCCTTGCCGCGCTCACCTATCGCTGGCTGCGTGTAGCCAGCGGAGACGGAAAGGCAGGCACAGCATGACCCAGCGGATCCTCTTTCTCTGCACCCACAATTCGGCCCGGTCCCAAATGGCGCAAGGGTTGCTCAATTGGCTGGCCCCCGACCGCTACACCGCGTTCAGCGCGGGCACGCATCCGACGGGCATCCATTCCCTCTCGGTGCAGGTCATGGCCGAACTCGGTATCGACATTACGGGGCAAGGCAGCCATGCCCTCAGTGTCTATCAGGGGCAGCCCTTCGATGTGGTGGTGACGGTCTGCGACTCTGCCGCCGAGGAATGCCCGGTCTTTGCCGGGGCGCGCGAGCAACTGCACTGGGGCTTCGCTGACCCGACCAGCGTCCAGGGCGACGAGGCGACGAAGCTCAATGCCTTCCGCCACACACGCGACCTCATTCTGGTGCGACTACGACTCTGGCTGGGCCAAGCCTCCCCCACCGAGGCCATCCCGCCACCCGCCCTGGGAACGACCGATGCGGACCATGTCCGCATCTTGGTCGTCTGCACGGGTAATTCCGCCCGCTCACAAATGGGTGAGGCGTGGTTGCGCTATCTGGGAGGGACGCGCTACGAGGTGGCCAGCGCGGGGACGCATCCGAGCCACGTGCATCCGCTGGCCATCGCGGTCATGGATGAGCGCGGCATCGACATTCGCGGACACCGCTCCAAGTCCGTCGATGAATTCCTCCATCACCCCTTTGACTATGTCATCACCGTCTGCGATCAAGCGGCGGAAACGTGTCCCACCTTCCCCGGCCCAGCTCGGCGGGAACACTGGAGCTTCCCTGACCCCGCTGCCGTCGTGGGCAGTCCTATGGAACAACTCCGGGCATTTCGTGCCGTGCGTGATGCCCTCTATTTCGCCTGCTGGTCCTGGTTGGCCCAGCAAGCCAAGCACCGTGAGGTCCAGTAAGTGCCCCATTTACTCATCATCGGCGGCAGTGACGCGGGCATCAGTGCCGCTCTGCGTGCCCGCGAAGTCGATGCTTCCTGGCAGGTGACCATGGTCGTCGCCGATGCCTATCCTAATTTCAGTATCTGCGGTCTGCCCTATTTCTTGAGTGGCGAGGTCGCGGACTGGCACCACCTGGCCCATCGTACCCGCGCGGACATCGAAGCGGTGGGCATCCATTTGTTGCTCGACCACACGGCGACCCACATCGACCCTGGTGCCAAGACCGTCACGGTGCAGGATCGCCAGGGCGGCACCCAGGCCATCGCCTATGATCGCCTCGTCATCGGCACCGGAGCGACCCCCCACCGTCCCGCGATTGCGGGCCTCGATCAAGAGGGCGTCTATCTGCTGCACACGATGGATGACAGCTTCGCGGTGAAGCGGCACCTAGAAGAGCATCCTCCGCAGTCCGCCATCATCGTCGGAGCGGGGTATATCGGCTTGGAGATGGCCGAAGCCCTCGCCAGCAAAGGCATCGCCACGACCCTCTTGCAACGGGGTGCCCAAATTCACCCATCGGTCGATGCGGTTTTCGGTGACCGCATCGCGGCGGAATTGGGACGTCATGGCGTCCAGATCGTCACCGGGGCCACCGCCACCCAGATTGTTCCGCACGATGGCCAGTTGCATGTCGTGGGGCAGGCTGACCAACGCTGGGCGGCAGAGTTGGTGCTGGTGGCGACGGGCGTGCAACCCGCCACGGCCCTGGCGCGTGCCGCTGGCGTCCCCCTGGGTGCGGACGGCGCGCTACGCGTCACGCGCACCATGGCGACGACCCTGCCCGATGTCTTCGCCGCCGGGGATTGTGTCGAGACGCATCATCGGCTCTTGGCCGAGCCAACCTATCTCCCCCTGGGGACCACCGCCCACAAGCAGGGGCGCGTCGCAGGGGAAAATGCGGTCGGCGGCCATCGGCTCTTCGCGGGGTCGGTAGGGACCCAGGCCGTCAAAGTCTGTGACGTGGTCGTGGCACGCACGGGCTTACTGGAACATGAGGCGCGGGCTGCGGGCTATGATCCACTCTCGGTGGATCTGACGACCTGGGACCACAAGGTCTACTATCCCGGCGCACGGGAACTGGTGCTGCGTCTCACCGGCGATCGCATGAGTGGGCGGGTGTTGGGCGCGCAAATCCTGGGGGCGTGGGGCAGCGAAGTGGCCAAGCGCATCGATATCATCGCCACCGCACTCTACCAGGACCTGCGGATTGAGCAGCTCAGCGACCTCGATCTCAGTTATACGCCGCCGCTGAGCAGTCCTTGGGATCCGATCCAAATGGTCGCGCAGGTCTGGTGTACACAGCAGCGTATGAGGTAGGCATGGTTGAAGTGCAAGATGCTCAGAGCGGTTAGCCAGGGGATGAAGCGCATGATCTAGGCCGCACATCGAAACGTTGTGCAGTGCACCGTTTCCCGGGTGGAACAGCAGTGCGAGGCGTGCGCTTCCAACCTGCGATGCCAAGCAGAGATGAGGGGACAAGCGCATGCCATGCACGCCGCCTTTCTGGCCACCAATCATGCTCGGACATGCCCTTCCCAGCTACCCTGTGCTCCTCTTGGCGCTATCCAACAAAAAGGCGCGGGAATGCGTTGATGGTGCTGAAGACCCGCGCCAGGAAAGGAGGAAAACGATGCCTGTACGCCAGGTGCAGCAGATTGGGCACAACATCATTGGTGGTGTCCCCAGTCGCAAATTAGGGCGGATGGTCCATTTCGAGAGTCTGATTGAGGAACGTTACATTCGCCTCATTGAGTATGCCCCCGAGGTCGTATGGTACGAGGAGCAGCCCTGTACTATTCGCTACCGCGCCAATCACCACGATCATCCTTACACCCCTGACGTACTCGTGCGCTGGCGGAGCGGGACCACGACCCTCGTGGAATGCAAGCCGCAACATCAGGTAAGCGACCCCAAAAATGCCCTCAAGTGGACGGCGGCGCGGCTATGGTGTGCCGCACAGCAGTGGACGTTCGTGGTGGTGACCGATGCCACGCTTCTTCCTTTCGCCCCCCTGCTCGACAATCTGCGTCTGCTCCTGAGTCATGCCCATCATCCCGTGCCACCGGAGGTGCGGGAGATCGTGCTCCGGGTGATGCACGACATTGGGGGGCAGTGCTCGATCGCCACCCTCATGGAGCACTGCCCCCAACTCGATCCGTTGCTAGATCGCACGCATGTCCTGGCGCTGCTGTACGATGGCATCCTGTCCGCCGACCTCACCCAGCCGCTGCATCTCGCCGAGACGATCATCGCGTGGAAAGGAGCCGCTGATGCCCCAACCCGTTGCCTTTGAAACTGGCATGGAATACACCCTGCAAGGGGTGGGCTATCGCATCATCGCCACCGGGCGGGATGGCTCGATCTTCGCGCGCAATCTCATGACGCATGATGAGACCGGAACGACCCGTGCGATCCTCCTCGATGCCTGGCTTGCCGGGACGCTGCGCTTCGCGCTCCACGGGAACAATCTGCGCCAGGAGGACGCGCAGCCCCTGGCAACATCCTATGCATTCACCGACCTGGATTTCCTGCCAGAAGCAGAGCGGATACTCATCTGGGCAAAATACCAGTTCTGTCAACCACTCCTCGCCCTCCCCCGACGGCACCGCACGCACGCGGTGGTCCAAGCCCGCATCGATGAAGTGCTGAGGGTGCAAGCCGATGAACAACCCGAAGCCTGGATGCTGACGCTCCGCACGTATGCACATCACACAGCACCGAAAGGCACCGATCCCACGCAAGGGGCATCGGCACGACGGCCAACGCTGGCGCTGCGGACGGTCTATCGGTGGTTACAGGCGCTGACCGTCGCGCATGGCGATCCCCGCGCGCTGCGGCACGGACGTGAACGCCAAGGCCGTAAAGCGCACCTGCATCCCGAAGCCCAGACCGCCTTTCAAGATGCCCTGACAGACGTGTACAAGCAGCGCCAGCAGCCAACGATCCAGACAGCGTATGACGAGATGTGCAGCCGGATTGCTACGAAAAACACGACCCGCACGGCGGAGACGCACATCCCCATGCCGAGCCGTTCGACGATGTATCGGATCGTCGAACGGTTGGATCAAGAAGACATTGATATCGCACGGTTGGGCGTCGCGCATACCGAACGCAAATATGCCGGCATCAATGGCGGCCCGGAGCCGACACGTCCCAATGAACGGTGGGAAGAAGACCACACGAAGCTCGATTACCTCGTGATTGATCCCGATGATGGGCTGCCAATTGGGCGTCCATTATTTACGGCGCTCCGCGACCGCTACAGCTATTATCCGCCCGGGGTGCGCATCTCGTTCGAACCCCCCAACGTGCGTGCGGTGCTGGAATGCCTGGGCTTCGGCATGCTGCCCAAGACCCACCTCAAGGCGCAGTTTGGCCTCCAGCATGACTACTTGGCGTGGGGCGTTCCCGAGTTGCTCGCCATCGACAACGGCCCCGAATTCCGCTCGACCGACGTGGAACTGGCCTGTTACCAACTGGGAATCACCGTCCACCGTATGCCCCGCCGTACCCCCTGGTTCAAAGGCGGGATCGAAAAGTTCATCGGGGATATGCAGGCCGATCTGATTCATACTATGCCGGGGACGACCTTCTCCAACTTCCTGGCGCGCGACGATTACGATCCCTCCCGCTATGCCTGCATCTCCTTGGATCGCTTGTGGGAGCTCTGCATACAGTGGATTGTCGACGTCTATACCCAGGACGCGCATCGCGGGCGCGTGAAAGGGGTGCCGGCCCGCCTGTGGGAGCGTGCCCTGGTGGATCGTTTCACGCCGCACCTCCCGGTGAATCGGGAGGAACTGCTCACGCTGCTCACCCGCATCGAAACCCGCTGCATTGTGGGGACGGGGATCTGGTTTGACGATATCTGCTATTTTAGCCTCCCGCTCATGGGGTTGCGGGCACGCCTTGATCAGCAGCCGGGAAGAGGCACCAGAGATGCGAAGCGCCTGGTTGATATCGCGGTTTCGTTCAAGTACAATCCGGGGGACCTCGCGCGCATCTGGGTCATGGACCCGCTCACCAAACGCTATCTGGAAGTCCCTGCGGCACGCCAGTTCCAAGAGTACACGCGCCAGCTCACGCAGTGGAAACATCGCGTGATCAAACGGTACGCGCGCGAGGAACTCCGCCAGGACATTGATCTCGAAGCCTTGCTCGAAGCGAAGCACCGCATCCATGTCAAGATCACGGATGAATTCCGCCGCAAGAAACAGGTGAAGTCGCGCATGGGTGCAGCGCGCTGGTTCGATCTCCAGGTCACGGGGTGGTTGCAGCCACCCCCGGCAGGTACTGCCCCGCTGGTCCAGGAGCTATCCCTCGCGCAGGCCACTCCGCCCGCCTTCGGCGACGCACTGGTACCGACGGTCGCGTCCCCAGAGGTGGTGGGAATCGCCGCCCTCGCAACCAATGGGAGCATGCTGCCTGAGATGGTTGCAGGGGTCACGTTGCTCGCCAACGTCGCGGCCCCCGTCTTGGAGGTCCTCCCTGCCGCCGAACCGGAGGCCACCCCGACCCCCAAACCCAAGAAGCGTGGCAAACCGGGAACGGATGCGGCCATGGCACCAGTCGAGTCGGCTGCTCCCGTTCCGCTGTCGCCTCCCGCGCGCCCTACCACGATGACCGTGAGCTACACGCTGCCGCGCCGAAAGGTCTGAATAATGGAACACGAGGAATGGCAAGCCCTGTCTGACGACGCGCGCTACGCGCTGGTCGACAGCATCTTGATTGAGCATGAGCGGTTTAATGCCCTGTACCGCGAGATCACGCAGTACGCGCGGGTCGGCCTCACCAGCCGTATCCACGAGCCCCCGTGTCTTGCCATCATGGGCGACACCGGCGCGGGGAAATCGACCTTGATACGGACTTGGCTGACGCGCACCCCCGAGCGAGAAACTCCCACGGCCACGATCATTCCGTATCTCTATGTCATCGTGCCGGCGTATGCCAGTATGAAAGCGGCGGCGGCGGCAATCCTGACGAAGCTGCACGATCCCAACCCGTCACGCGGGACGGAATGGAACATGACGATGCGTATCTATCGTCTGATGGCTGCCTGCCAAGTCCAGATGGTGATCATCGATGAACTTCAGCACCTCATCAACAAAGAACGGCAGCATCAAATCGCGCATCGGGTGGCCGATTTCTTCAAGACGATTTTACTCGAAACCCATGTGCCGATGGTCGTCGTTGGGCACACGCAGGAGATGCAGGAGATCTTCGCAGCCAACAGCCAACTCGACCGGCGTTTTGGCACGCCGCGCCTGCTCACCCCCTTCATGTGGGATCGCGCTCGCCCGGACGATACCATTGCGGAATTCTGTGAATTGCTGGGAACCATCGATGCGGCGTTACCGCTCGACCCCAGCGGCTTGGGCGAAGAAGCGATGGCCTATCGCTTCTTCTATGCCACCAATGGTTACCTGGGCTGGGTGATGCATCTCGTGCGGCATGCGGCGTTTGCCGCGATTCGCACGCCGTGCCATGGCATTTCTTTGGAACTACTCGCGGCGGCGTATCAAGAGCGTGTGGCCGGGACAATCATGGGCAAGAACAAAGACAACCCCTTCACCCCCGCCTTCAAGGGGGCATGATGATTACACCGTTCGTCGCTGCTCCGCTGCCTGCCCGAGTGGAACGCCAACCGGATGAAGACCTCCAGTCGCTGGTGCGCCGAAGTGCTACCGCGATGGGCTACCAGCAAACGGCGTTCATTTTGCGCCCTGAACTCAGCACGCATCAGATCCACGCCGCCACCCTCACCCACTTAACCGGGTATCGCGATTATCAGTTGCTGGCGCAATTGCTCCATCAAGACATTCCTGATCTCATAGCCTGCACGGTCCATCGGTGGAGCCGGAGTTGGTTGAGTCCTGCTGAGCAACAAGTGGCAGAAGCGATGCCCCTGGATTATCCTTTCCTCCCGTTGAACTTGCTGAAACACTACGTCTTACCCCACCCGACTGGGCGCGTCTGTCCAAGTTGTCTGGCGGGACCGATTCCTTACGGGCGTGTGTACTGGGGATTACGGGAACTCGTCACCTGTCCCTGGCATGGGACACTGCTCCTCGACGCCTGCCCGACCTGTGGTGCGCCTTTGGCGATGACGCGCCCCGATCTCGCTCATTGCGGCGCATGCGGCATCGATTTACGAACCGTTGTGGCTGTGGCGGCACCGGCCATGCTCTACAGCGGCAACCTATGGTTGCTGCATCGCCTAGGAAACCACACGATCCCTTTGCCGCCGCTCCCAGCCGTGTGGCAGCAAGCGCCTTGGAACGCGCTGCCACACTGGCTCAGCCTTGCATTCGTGCAAGATCTCTGTCAGTTCTTCTGGAAGCATACGGGAGTGGCGGAGGGCCATCTGCAACGGCGGACCGCGGCAAGAGGAGGGGGGCGCTACGACTATCCCGACTTTGCGCGCTGGTGTACGATTCTCACCTACAGCTATGACCTGCTGGCACACTGGCCCGTTCGTATCATGCAAACCCTCCACACCCTGGATCAGGAACGGCTCTTTGTCGCCTTCTCGAGCTGGTTGTTGCAGTGGCACCAGCGCGCGCCAGCGTACCCATGGTTGCGCGAGTCCTTCGCCGATTTCCTGCGCCAGGAACGTCCTCTCGTATCCTGGCAACCGTCCGCACGGCGCTGGTCGCCGAGTCCCCGCACAGCCCTCAAGAAGCAGTACTTTGTGACACTTCCGCCTCACCAGCCTGCTCATGGCGAGTGGGTCATGGATCGCTGGCTCGCCGAACACATCCTGGGGGTGCCTCTGGCCACCGTCCATGGGCTCGTGGAACGGAATATTCTCCACCCAGCGGGATTAGCGATGACGGCGGCACGGCTCATCTACTGGTTCAGATGGGAAGCCATCATGGCCGGGGTTGACCAAATCATGGCCTGCGTTCAGGCTCCTGCGGCAGCACGTCCTGACCCATGTATCCGACTGTGTGACCACGAGCCGGATAGTATCGCTGCCCTGATCGAGGCCGTGTTGGTCCACCGGTTGCCACTGTGGGTTGAAGAACCGGGCTCGCGTCTCTGCCACGTCCTGGCGCTCCCTGCGATGGTGGAGGCCACCATGTCCTTCGTGGAGCATCCTCCCTCCACAGAATGCACCGCTGAGGAAGTGGCCGAGGACCTGGGCTGTCCTGTGGCTTGTATTCCGACCTTGCTCAAGCGGGGATTGTTGCGTGCGTCACCGGGACGAACTGCGGCGCCTGTCATTCCACGGCAGGCAGTGCTGCGGTTTCACACCACCTATCAATTTGCCGGCGAAGCGATACGCGAACACGGGATGACCGCTGGGGAGATGCAGGAGTGGCAGCGGTATCTTCCAACGTTGGTCGCCGCACGGCTCCGTGTTGGAGACCAATATTTCCTTGTATTGCGGCGTTCCATCTTGAGTGCGATGCGTGAACACTGGTCACTCATCTCCTTGCCGACTCCCAAAAAGCGAAGAAGGGGAGCATCACCCGAGCCAGACGTATCTGCACAAAGAGAGGATGAACACGACCATCAGCAGCGCATCGCTCAAGTTCAATCGCTGGTGAAACAGCTTGCCAGCGAATGGAATGGGACGCTGGTGGCCCTCCCAAAAAATCAGTATGTTCCTTTGCTTGCAGAGTGGCGCAAGAGACGGAAATGGGACCAAACGGAGTTGGCCGGAAGAATGAGAATGCGCACCGAGTTCATCCGCACACTCGAAAACTGTACGCGACGAGCCACCAAACCAACCGTAGAGCGACTGGCGGTCGCGCTGGGAGTAACCCCTGAACAACTGTTATACCGTTAGGCAGGAACCAATAGCTAAGAGCTGCCCTTCCTCTTTGCGCTATGGGGGCATATCTGTCCGCAATCACATGAGCATGGTCGCATGAATTCTGAGATCGGACACCGGATGTCCGATCTCAGAATTCATATCACCTCATCCTCCTTTGTGTGCCAGGAATCTCAGCAATCGCTTCACTACTTCCCGCTTGAACATTGCGGGGTTGTGCCAGAGATCCTGAGGATGAGACCAGTGTCACGAATTTTGAGACGTGGTGCCACGAATTCTGATACTAGTGACATGAATTCTGAGATCCGACATTGGTTGGGTCGAATAGGTATTTTTTACCTCTGTATCGTTATCACCTATAGGACACAAGAATGGGTAGAGAGGGCTATTATTTCTCAATAACTAGCCTACAGATGATATAATCTGGTATAGTCTGAGCAGGCGAGGAAACTGACGGCGGACCTCGACCTGTTCACTTGGAGAGTTGATCGTGAGTAATGCGACACCCGGAACAGCACAACAGCGTTTCGCTCAAGATTTTGACGAGGAGCGCTTTCGTGAGCAACTGAACTGGCTCATTGACAACCTTCGGGTGTTGAAGAAGGGCCACTGGGTTAAACGCACCCTGCGGATGATTGTCGACCAGATTCACGCCCAACATCCCGGTTTTCAGTTTACCTATCCCCATTTTCTCAATTTGACCACCGGCCGAAAGAAAGTGATCGTCACCTTACAGCTCGCCTTGTATCTCTGCCAGGTCTTTGGCATCGAGTTGGACTTCTTTCTCGATACCGATATGGAGCGACAACGCGCGCTGATCTCAGCGCGTGGGAACCTGCAGCAGCAGGTCCAAGAACCATCACCAGGGGTGACTATTGCTGGTGATAGGCAAGCATCAATAGCCCTGCGAGGGACACCCATCACGGATCAACTCACCCTCGATCAGTTGCGTCAGCTGCAAAGCCAAACCGAAGAAGGGGAATTACTCAGCTTTCTGCGTGGTCTCAGCGAATCGCAACGACGCCTGCTGGAAACGATGACGGCGGATCCCACCTTCGATGGCGGCCTCGAAATTCTGGCTCATCTGCGCGCCGTGCCTGAACCGCAACGGCGAGCCATTGAACACCTCATTCGCGAATCGGTCGCGACCAATCCGCCTGGCAAAGGGACCAAAGCGAAAACACCGAAACGACAGACATAACGAATCGCGCCGATGGCGCAGCAACGTGGAGGATGTGCAGGGATGCGGGGATGAGGAGCCCTAGTCGGTATGAACTTGCTTCGGGAATCGACGGAATGGCGTGAAAAAACGCGAACACGCTCCCAGCGCACCCTCGCTTCGGTCTTAGCGGTCGGCCGCATTGGCCGAGACCGGGTGTGGGAGGAATGGCAGACGCTCGCTGCCTGGCACTCCAATACGCAGCAGCTGCGTCACTGCTTACAAGCCCTTGACCAGGCCGGGGTTTTTCGCGTCAGCCCCGACAGTGCCGCCTTATGCGATCACATCGCGCAGTGGCGCCACCGCCCGATCCACCTCATTGCGTTCCCGTTTACCCCCACCATTTCCGGCCTGGTGATCGCTCGTCCCACCCATGACACGATCTATTTTGCCGAACAGGCCCATCCCATCTTAGGGATGCAGACGATCTTGCATGAACTTGGCCATCTCTTATTGGGACATGTGCAGCATGGGGTCAACGGCACGAACAATGATGACCTCACCGCCGTGGAAATCAGCGCGGCGCTGAAACGTTCCTGCTACGATCATGTCCGCGAAGTCCAGGCCGAACGGATGGCGTATCTGATGCGCCGCCAGTGGCTCGAAGTACGCCCCCCCCAGTATCGGTTGCAACGCACGGATGCCATCGATGAGGTGGACCGGCGCGCCTGGGAACGCTTTACCACCTTTCTCGCCCCCCTCGATGCCGAGGAATAATCGTTGTTTATCGAAGTAAACAAGACAAGGAACGGATATGCTTGTCGCTTTCATTCCAGCGGTGTTCATTCTCGCGTATGCGGTACAAGCCACCTTCCGCTTTTGGCGCGCGCCCAATCCCTACCGCTTCAGCATCTGGCTGGTCGGTCTGTTGATGATGGGGGGGATCCTCATCTTGCTCTTCGTGCCAATGCTCGCCGACCTCTTACCAGTCAGCGTTTCAACCAATGTTCGGCTCCTTGCCCACCAGAGCTTTAATCTCTGCTTGATGCTCAGTGGCTATTACGTCAATGTCTACTGTACCGCGATTATGTATGGGTGGCAGAGCCCTGACGCGCGCCAGAGCCAACGTCGCTTCCTGGGATTACTGCTCATCACGATGAGCATCATGGTGATCTTTTTCCTGCGCGCCGTGGCCGCAGGGGAACAAGAAACAACGACCTGGTTCGCCAAAGACCCCCAGCAAAACGGCGATCTGATTATCGTTTCATTAGCCTGCTTGGTTTACATGTGCATCATCTATCTCCGCATCGCGTCATTCAACCGACGGTTCGCGCGCATTACCCCCGTACCAAGTTTCAAGACCGGAAATTACTGTTTTCTGGTCGTAAACTATCTGGGTCTCCTCAATAGCCTCCTGGCATTCATTGGTTTGTGGACACCCGCTGCTTCGCCAGTGGCTACCTACTTAGGCTTGGCCACTTTTCTCAATATCTGTGTGCTCCTGATCGTGTACTATTTGGGAGCGCGCCTGGTGGAAAACCCAGGCATCCGTTTGCGCCGCTTTGGGGAACGGGCCTGGAGCATCATGACCGTCACGCGCTTGTACCCGCTCTGGCATACCCTGACCTCCACGATTCCTGAAGTCATTCCGCCAGTGACCATGCCATGGCTTGCCACCGTCTTACAAAACCGCGTCGATTTACTGCGTGATGCGCGTATTGTCGAGATCTTGGATGCCATGCATCGCCTCGACCTCACGTTAGGCAGCCAAACAGGTCAGCGCGCTTGGATCGTCAACATCCAAGAGGTGGTCAACCAACCGGATACTGCCAGCACACCCCCCAATCGCCGCGTCATGGAAGTCGAACGCCTCGCGCAACACGACGCCGCACAACTGGTCATTGCGCTGGCCAACTATGTCCCGACGCAGCATGGACCACAACGCGCCCCATCAAAAATGGCACCGTTCGCCACCCTCTTACATCCACCCTCGTTTAGTGCACAAGAGGTTCATTATCTCGAATTGGTCGCCGCGGCCTTTCGCCGGATGCACACGGCAGCCACCCTTGATCCCACGCTGGTCGCTTCACGTTTCGATATCGCTTGAAAGCAGGTGCCTCGATGATTCCTTGGTATCGTTGGTTGCGGTACGCCTTTTTGCTCGGCTGTCTCGTCCTGGCGGGGTGCAGTTTTCCTGGGATGATTCCACCAGGGCAGGCTTTGCCTGCTGCCCAGGCCACCCCATCGCCGACGCCCCTGCCCGGTCTCAGCCTCCCCTTTGATGAGGGGCCGCACCAGGATCTCACGGAGTGGTGGTACTACACGGGCCATCTCCAAGGAACGGATGCCATGGGACACGCGCACACGTATGGCTTCGAACTCACCTTCTTCCAGATCGCGCGGGGCGACCTGACCGGCTACGTGGGCCATTACGGCCTCACCGACCTGACGCGCGGCACCTATATCAGCCAGCAACAGATTGTGAGCGATCCCAATGCAGTCTTACGCAACGAATCGTCCCCGCCTGATACGGGCTTCAACCTCCAGGTCAATGCCTGGTCGATGCACGGCCTCAACGGCCACGAGCAGCTCACCGCCGCAGCGGATGACTATGCGCTCACGCTCGGCCTGACCTCAAACAAGCCGGGAGTGGCCCTGCACAATGGTGATGGACTCTTGACCTCATTTGGGATAGGATTCTCCTACTACTACTCCCGCACGCATCTCCAGGCAACAGGGACGCTGATGGATCATGGGGTGAGCGTCCCCGTCACCGGGATCGCCTGGATGGATCATCAATGGGGCAATTTCCTCATTGGCCCCGCGATTAGTTGGGACTGGTTTTCCGTGCAGTTGTCCACCAATGTGGAATACATGGTCTTCTTCCTCAATGATCGCACCAGCAATACGAGTTACAGTGGCGCAACACGGGTTGCGGCGGACGGCACGTCGACGCCGCTCACGATGGGTTTGGCGGAAGTCGCCTTACACCAATGGACCAGTCCAACGACCCACATCACGTATCCCTCCGGCTGGCACCTAAGCGTGCCTGACGGCCAATTGACGATTACCCCCGATTTGCTCAATCAGGAATTCGTCGCCCAGAATGCGAGCGCTGGCACCTCCTACTGGGAAGGCGCCTGCACCGTCACAGGCACGCTCAAGGGGCAAACCGTGAGCGGCCAGTCGTATGTGGAGCTCACCGGCCGGCAAGCAAGCAAATAAACAGGCTGAGGATATCCTGCATCACCCAAAATTTCCCTTCCTTGCATAGCAGAGGGGAGATACTACAGTTCGTTTTCCCAAAAAAATACTGCTTAATTGCTAGCGTTGGAAGAGCCATCCCACTGGGGACGCAACACCGCAGCATCTCTGTTTTCGTCTTTCACCATCGGCCCCTCGCTGGACCGATGTGAGATAGAGCGTTGCAACACCGGGTTGCACGCCACCGTTATCCAGCAAAACCGGGAGAAATGAGCAGGTGCTCACCGGAATTTCTCCCCCCAACCGAGTGGCGCATTTTCCGCGTCGCTCCAGGAGATGAATGGTATGTGGTTGAAGGTATGTCTGGTGGTGAGCCTCCTGATTGCGGGTGTGGGTATCGTCTCCCAATTGTCGCCCACGGCTTTGCCCCAAACGCAGAGCGCAATGGGAATGATGGGAATGATGGGAACGATGCAGCCAGCACGGTTCCCCGTCCCAGGGGGGGAAGTGGGCGGGACCCTCACACTGCTCCCCTCAGCAGCAACGTATCAGCAAGCTGGCGGGCAGTTCGCTGGTAAATTGGCCGATGTCCAGGCGCGGCTGCTCAATCCCCAATTTTTCCAAGTGGCTGGGATGTGGGATGGCAGCACGTATCACTTCGATGTTCAGGGCTATCCGGCGGGCAAAGGGGTGCGGATCGCCATGATCACGTTTGGCTACAATCTTAGCGCCCATACTGAGCTTGTCGCCGTTGGTGCCGCCACCAGCTTGTTTATGAACAAAAAATTGCCAGCGGAAAGCAGCCAGCAAAAGACGCAGAGCATTGCTCCCAACGCCTGCGTTCAAGTTGGAAAGATCAGTCCACAACTGAGTTGTGGTGGCGGTGGTGGCGGTAGCTCGTTACCCTACACCACCTTTAATATGGAAACGTATTTCACCGATCCGGTCTACATCGACCTCGCCGATGTCACTGATAGCATTGGGTGCTACTATAGTGCCAGTGGGAGATACGTGACCGGGTGTTCTGGGTGGGATAATCGCTACTGGTATAGCACGGATGGTTGGTACGAAGTCAGCCATTCGAGCTATATGCAGTATGTGAACAGTGGTCACGCGATGGAGTCGACCACCGACCACTTCCGCAATAAGCCATTCTGCCTGCTAAACTGGACCGATGTGTACATGCACCCCAACGAAGCCCATCTGCTCTACGATGGCAGTGGCTACGGCAATGAATCAACGGGACAAACCGGCAATTGCGCTGGCCTCATCTCAGTGCAGACAGCTTGGTGGAATTCCTAGGAACATCCATAGGAGGATGATATGCGCGTCGCACGAGGTATTGAGATTGGCGCGGGACTCTTGGCGAGCCTCTGGGGAATCGGGGCTCTTATCTGGGTCCTCTTTGGCCCGACCTACACGCATGTATCTGGTTCGCCGACTGGCGGCCCAGACCACGTCAGCCAGTCGAGTCTGCTCACGCAGGGCATCCATCCCGAAACAGTTGGTTTCCTGGTATTTTTCGGGGTCATCCTCGCGAGTATCGGGGTGTCGGCTTACTTCGATGGCACACAAAAAGGGCAACCAACCGCCCGTATCGTCCTCGCCGGTGGCACGGCGTTTTTGGGAATATTAAGTTGCCTCGCGATTCTCAGTTTCGGCGTGTTTCTTATCCCCAGCTTCTTGTTCGCGCTCGTCGCGATGATTCTGAGCTTTGTCAATTACGTGCCCGCAACGGATAAGGGGGCCACGGGCGTATAAAGAACCGCTGGCTCTTCACGGGTGGCTTCGCTCTAGAAGCCACCCGTGTTCATTGCAAACGCACCTACCTCATTAGCTGAAATGATACGTCTTTAACCAGCCAATCAGACTATTATCTCATTATGCATTTCGGTGTACATCTGCAATATGACCTTGATCTACCCTCAGCCAGTTTGCACGCGCCACCGGAGATGCCTTATAGTGGAAGCAGTTCTTCGTGTGTTTGGATGGTCCTATCCCTTTTCACCGGCACCAGGATGGTGCGCCAACATCTTAGAGAGGTCCGTTTTCATGACGCAACGCCCCCTCCTCCTCAGTTCTCGCTATTTCTTTGGGAGCCTGGCCATTTTTGCCATCGTGACGCAGCTCATTATTCATGTGCAACATGGCTTCGATCTCGTCAACTACTTCGGGTACTTCACCAACCTGTCGAACATTTTTGGCGCTGTCATCTTGCTCGTTGGGGCGTACACCCTCGCTCAGCAGCGGACCCCTAGCCCCACCCAAGAGCTGGTGCGCGGCGCGGCGACCGTGGCGATGACCATCGTGGGCCTCATCTGGTTCGCGTTGTTGCGCGGTGAAGACTTAGGGGCCTTGCTCCCCTGGGTCAACGGCATCGTCCACATCCTCATGCCGATCGTGATGGTCGTAGATTGGTTGGTAGCGCCGTCCTGGCTCCGCATCACCTTCGGGCAGGTGCTGCTCTGGCTCAGCTACCCCTTGGTTTACCTCATCGCCACCTTGCTACGCGGTGCGCTGACCGGGTGGTATCCCTATCCTTTCCTCAATCCCGCCAAAGTGGGCGGCGCGGGGGTCGTGGCGCTGTACTGCCTGGGGATCTTTGGGGTCTTCCTGGTGGTCGGCTACGGAGCGATGGTTGCGTCGAATCGCCTCTTTCGGCAAGCAGCCTATCCCAGCGTCGCCAAGCCACAGCGCTAAGTGGGGCAACTAGCTCCTGGCTGCCCCAGTGGCTCCTCCCCCTTTTTTTGCGTGCGTTGTAGGATTTCCTATCCACATTAAATGTGGGGGACAAAGGCCTCTCAATCGTGGTCGGTGCTATTCTGGGATGTCCCATCCCAGTCAGGGCCGGTCGGGTCGCGGGGATTGCGCTCGACGATGCGATGGATGCGGGCCAGGAGTGCCGCACGCTCGGTGGGCGTGGGGAGGGGCAACATCTGCCAGTACACCTGCCCAGAGACCTCGATGCCATCCCCCCGCGTGAACCGCAGCGGCGTATGCGGCCCTTCCGGAATGCTTAAGGGGTCCAGCAGGGTCAGCGTCAAGCCCTGTTCGCCGCGCTGTGCCAATATGTTATACAGGACATCCATTCGCCGGCCCTCCTCGCTTTCCCTGGCCCTTAGCAGATCCGCTGCGCATCATCGGCTCGTTCGGAGGTGTGAACGAGCCGAGGGGGCCATCGCTACACCGAATTGATGATAAGGGCGGGACCATTGTTGGCGACGGCACTCACGCGCTTACTCACAGGATACATCGCCAGGTCCTCGGAAGGATAGGGTTGCAAGAGGGGCACGACCTCCTGCGGCTCGGTGATGGTGGCATCGAGCCAGTGCGCCTCCGCCGCCGTATCCCGCAACAAAGCAGGCATGCGCTGATGCACAGAAACAGTCAGGGCATTGGCAGGGCAAGTGATGATGGTGAAGGTCGCCACGCCTCCCGCTGGGGCGACTTCATACAGCCCGGCGAAGCTCACCAGGTCCCCATCGGGTCGATGGATGAAGTACGGCTGCTTCCCCTGCGCTGTCGCCTGCCACTCATAATACCCCCTCGCTGGTACCAGCACCCGCTGCGTTCGCACGGCTCGCCGAAAGCTGGGCTTCGCCGCGATGCCTTCCGCGCGCGCATTGATGAGCGCCTTTGGGGGACGGGCGGCGGTGGCTGACCACAGCGGCACGAGGCCCCAATGCATCAGGCGCAGTTCCCGTTGCCCGTCCTGCTCGACCACGACGGGCAACGGTTGCCCAGGGGCGATGTTATAGCTTGGCGCGAAGGCGAACGTCGGTTGGGCCACGGCAAACCGCGCGGCCACCTCAGCGAGCGGTTTGTCCAAAACATAGCGACCACACATCGGTGCCCCTCCTCTCCTTATGGGATAGGGTCCTGTCTGCAAGCGCGGGGCCAATCGTTGGCCCCCCTTTCGCCGAATCGAGGGTCTGTCGCAACATCGAGCGGCACCGTCCTCATCCACAGGGGAGGATACCATAGTTCAGATCATGAACACCTATGCCGCTGCCCACCACGCTCGCGTCCACGCAGGGAGCCGCTCAAGCGACAGCCAGGTCCACGTAGGTGGCAGATCGGTCGGTTGCTGCTCATGAATGAACACGACCTCAATTGGGTGTCCATGCACGAGGTACACCAAGGGTTGCACCGTTTCGAGCGACCAACCCATCACCATCATCAGTCGTAGCTTGCCCGCTTGCAGCGCGTGGGGCAGCCCGGAAAAAGTCACCACTTCCGCGGCGATGTCGATATCAGCCTGCCACAGCAGGTCGAGGATCGCCAATCCGACCTCCATCGAGGCACCCGCCAGCACAATCTGGCGATCATTGATCATCTTTTCGTTCCCTTCCTCGGTGTGCAGCACCACTGCCGGCAGTGGTGCGCGCCAATCGACCTCGCCCTGCGGCATCATGCTAGCGCACAGGCCAAGGCGTGCATCTTCGCGAGCGCCGTTTGTGCGCCCTCGGCCCCAATCAGGGAATGGGCCAGCAGGTAGCTCGACGACGACGAGGAATACGCCTGAATGGCCTGCGTGCGGTAGCGGTGACACCGCGCCCCATCGTGCGCCCGACGCGCCTGCTCCGCTAACGCCGCGAAGCACTCCCCTCGTTCGGCTTGCGCCAGCCCCCAATTATGGGCGTTGGCATGCAGCTGTTCGGGAGCGAAGATTGCCGCAGCTTGATCAAACCACGCGAGGGCATCTTCCCACCGCTCTTCGAGTTGCGCGACCGCCCCTAAATCGATCGCGATAAGCCCCGCAAAAAAAGTTCCGGGGACGGCCGCTTCGCGGACCGTGTCGTAAACAGCGACCGCCTGCCGAAGCAGTGCCGATTGCTGGTCTCGGTCGCGGACATGGGCGGCCTCACTCGCATAGTCTTGTCCTAGCTGGTGTGAGGCATTCGCCCACAGCCAGAACTGGCGCTCGCGCGTCACGAACTGGAGGACACGCCGATGCACCTCCTGCGCCTGGCGGACATTGGCGAGCACGCCCCCCTTCCTCCGGCGCCGCAGCGCTTCCCCCAATTCGGTCGCCGTTTCCGCCCAACGCAGCAGCGTTCGTTCCGGAGAATACACCGACAACGCCTGTTCGTACGCCACCACGGCCTGCGCTTCATCCCCACGATGCCAGAACGCGCGCTCGCGATAGTAATCACCCAAGGTGTCTTGCCGTTGCGCCCAAGTGTCAGCGTCTGCTTCACGGGGCATCACCGTGAGGGCCTCTTGCATCGACGCAATCGAGTGATCAAGGTCTTCTGGGTGCCGTGCCTGAGCATACCGCTGATGAAAGGTGTCGGCCAGGGTCGTTTGGATTTCCGCATGTTCCACCGGGAAGTCTGGCGGCGTGAACACGGCTAACGCAGCTTGATAACAGGCAATCGCCTCTTCGATATCCGCCGGACTCCCTTCCTCCTTGAAACTGTTGCCCAGATCCACCAGGGTACTCCCGTGTTCCACCGGGTACTGCGCCAACGGATACCCGCGCAGCGCCTGGCGGAACGCCACGATGGCCGCCGGATGATCCTCCTCGGTCGCCAGCAACTCGCCCAGCCGCTGCTGGCCCCCCGCCCACAGGGGCGTCTCCTGGTCAGCCGCCTGCAGATCCAAGGCCCGCGTCAAACAGGCCTGCCGGAGTTCGGACGCATCCGCGAAGGCACCCACACCCGCCGCCAAGGCATCACTCAATGCATAGAGATCACGAATCCGATCGCGCCCCGCTGCGGTCGCATGCCAGAGGATCAAGCGGTGGAGGGCATCTTGCAGGATCGGCGTGTCGAGGCTGTGCCCAACCCGGGGCAGCACTCTGGTCAGGTAAGCGGCAATCGGCACCTGCACCTGTGCACCCCGACTGAGCAACCAGCGATCCGCGAGCAGGGCCGTGAGACCTGCTGGCCATGCGACCGCAGCAAGATCAAACGCAACGGTTGCCGCTTGCTGCACACGAGCGCGCGTCCAGTTGCCAATGCCACAAGCGTAGAACAGCGCCACCACATCCAGAATCGCCCGTGCGGGTCCTGCGAGTCCTTGATACGCCCCAACCCGCGCGGCCAGATCGAGAATGAGCGAGCCTGGCGTCCCATCAAACTGGGCGGCATCATGCGGCAACTGCTGGCTTTTGGCCCACCCCAAGAATGCCAGCCAATGCGGCTCTTCGGGCAGCACCGGTGCCACATCCAAGAACACGCCATCGCGCAGGAGCGACCGATACCGCGCTTGCACCGTGGGTAATTCCGCCGTGGTACAGGTCGCCACCACGATCAACGAGCGACCTATCTTCAGTTGGGCTGCCGCATGCCGCACGAGGCGCGTCAGCAGCTTGGCATCCTGGTCCGTCGCCCCCCGTTCAGCGAGATCGTCAAGCCAGAGCACGATCTGCTCACCGGGCTGCAAATCGAGGTCGGCGAATACCACATGGGTATCGAGCGGAATGAGGGAGGAGCGGGGCAAGCTCTGGCGCACCGCCTCGAACGCCATACGGGTCTTGCCGACTCCGGACACTCCCGTCAAGACGAGGATTCCTCCGGAACGAGCGAAGTGGCGCAGCTGCAGGATCGCCTCCTGATAACCTGGCCAGGGGAAATACGCGGGAGGTGAGCGATACCCCAACCCCAATGCTGGGCCATCCTGGGCCACCCGCAGGCGCCGCACCGGAAATCGCTGGACTGGAGCGGCCGAAGCACGCGGATGCGCCTCGTGATGACCATACCAGGCGAGCACCCACAGCACCGCCAACGGAGGGGCCAGCACAACCAGGTACGGCCAATTCACCAGACCAACGCGCACAAACCACCACGACCGGGGGTCCCCGATGCTCTGGGTACCGCCAAAGAGGAGATCAGCGGCAAGAGTGCCGAGAATAAGACTCCCGAAGAGTTGCCACCATCCTTGTACGATGACATGATAGACCCGGTCATAGAACCGCCAGGCACGCATCCATTGATACGTCATCTCTCCCCTTTCCTCTTCTCGAGGATCCACCCCCACCTGAGAGCGCTCATCATGTTTGGCGAGTTCGGCAACGAGGGCGATACGATGAGGCGTTAACCGCTCGTATGGTGTAGCACAGCGCGACTAGTACACTTCATCGCTTACCAGCGTGTGATGCGCGGCAGCCCTCCTGCCGCGATCAGGGAACTGCCAGCACGCACATCTTCGGTGCGGCCCGCTGAGGACTCGGGCCATCGTCTCTTCACCCATTTCGTGGGGGCGCATGCGCCGATGTCGTCTATCAACAAAGGGCATGAGGAGGCGGTTGTTTTGCCCGGTTGGTGTAAAATTGGTGGAGCCATTGATATGGGCGGATTCACCGCGCGTGTTCGTGGAG
>JACDGC010000706.1 GCA_013815535.1 Ktedonobacterales bacterium | reverse complement strand
CGCGTGGGAGCGCCTGGTGGGCGACCAGCATGCGACAGACACCGCCCATTCCGGCCATGGCGACATCTGGGATGGCTCGCAACCACTGGGCGACGAGCTTTCCACCGCGCGCCTGCCCCAATTCGCCGCGCACCTGCCCATGAGCGATGCCGAGACGAACTTCATCACCAATGTGTGCCAACAAGTCGCCTTGGGCATCGATAATCTGCGGCTGCGCGCGCGCGATATGGCCGCATTACGTTCCATCAGCGCGCTGCCAGCCTCACGCCCACATCTGGACGAACTGCGCACGGCCATCGTCAACGAGGTGGCCGAGGCCTTCGCCCCGGCGGAGGTCGCGCTGATCATCGCCGATGGTCAAGGCACGGAACCGCAGGTGCTGGCTCTCAGTCGCGGCAACGCGGGCACGTGGGTGCGTGCGGCCCTGCACCTGATCGCCGAGGGCCATGAGCGCAACCTGCTGCAACAACGGGGGGTCGCCATCGCCCGGCTCGAAGCGGATGGCGAGACGCTGGGATGGCTGGCGCTGCGGCCCCACGCCACCACACGCCTTTCCGCTGACCGCGCACTGGTGTTTTCGTCCATCGCGGGGACGGTGGCCCTGTTGCTGCGCAACGCCCGCCTGCACCTCATCGCCCGCGAGGCCGCCGTGGACCGCGAACGCCACCGCATCGCCCGCGAGATTCACGACGGGGTGGCGCAAAATCTGGCGCATCTGATGATGCGACTGGAACTGGTGCAGCGGCTCGTGCATGAGTCCCCCGATAAGGCTGCGGCAGAGGCCGAGGGTGCCCGCCACGTGTTGCTGACCAGCCTGAACGATCTGCGGGGCAGCATCGCCGCGCTCGCCCCGGCACAGTTGGACGAACTGGGCTTCAGCGGCGCAGTGGGTGCGTTGATGGATGACATCCTCACCAACGTGCCCGAGTTAGCCGTCACATTCACAGGCGTGCCCGAAGGGGTCATCCCCCTCGAATTGCGTGCCCCGGCCTTTCGGGTGGTGCAAGAGGCGCTCAGCAACATCCGCAAGCATGCCCATGCGCGCCATGCCTGGATCGATGTGGGGGTGGATGGCGACCATGCCTTGGTGGTGACCGTGCGCGACGATGGCGCGGGCTTCACCGCCGACCCCAGCGCGCCCGCCCACGGCCACTTTGGCTTGCGTGGCATGCAAGAGCGCGCCGAGGAGTTTGGCGGCGTGCTCGCCATCACCAGCGCGCCGCAGCAGGGCACCACCGTCACGTTGACCTTACCCTTGCGGCTGGCGGCCTAACACAATGGACCCGTTATTTGCCAGATTGCCCCTTGCAATTTGCGGGGAGTGGTGGTAGAATAATGGAGCAATCGCAAATGATGGTTGCGCGGGAGTAGTACGTCCGTTGCGTCAGAGAGTTGTTGGCTGGTGCAAAACAACATCACAGGACCGAACTCGCCCGCGAATCCCGTTCTGGTGAAGCATCGCCTAGCCAGGGCCGGCAAGACGCCCGTTACCGCGTCACAAAGTGGATGAGCAATCCGCATTCTTGGGCCTGTGGCGCAGCTGGGAGCGCGTCTGCATGGCATGCAGAAGGTCAGGGGTTCGAGCCCCCTCAGGTCCACCAGTTTTTCCCTGGCGGCAGTGCTCATCAACATTGGGTGGTACCGCGCAAGCGCATAGAGCGTCTTTCGTCCCGATTCGGGCGAAGGACGTTTTTTCTTGGGATTTTTCCCTGGTGAGGTGAAATCAAAAACGCAAGCCGTGAAAAGAGGAAGCGCTGATGTGCTGGTTCATGCTCGCTCTTAGATAGGGGAAGGCCATTTGCTTGCCCACTGGCCTTCCCCATAGCAAGCCATGGGCATTGCTAGCCACCGAACATGAAATTTCCCTCTCTTCTGTGCAAGACGCACGGAAGGGCCATTCCCTCGAAGGAGCCATCACCATGACCACGACATCCGCCAAACCTAACGACGCGTCAGAGGCAACGCGCTACCAGCCCCAAGAGATCGAGCCAAAGTGGCGGGCGGCGTGGGCCGCTGAGCACCGTGGCGATACCCCCGACCATGTCCCTGGCAAAGACAATTACTACAGCGTCGTCATGTTGCCCTATCCATCAGGCGATCTGCACATCGGTCATTGGTATAATTACACGGGGCACGATGCCTTCAGCCGCTTCATGCGAATGCGCGGCTATAACGTGACGCAGCCCATCGGCTTCGATGCCTTTGGCTTGCCCGCCGAAAATGCCGCCATCAAACGCAACGTGCAGCCGCGCGAGTGGACGCTGTCAAACATCGCCAACATGCACGAACAACTGAAGCTGATGGGCGCGAGTTGGGACTGGTCGCGCGAGATCGTCTCGTGCCTGCCCGACTATTATCGGTGGACGCAATGGCTGTTTTTACAGTTTTATCAGGCGGGGTTGGTCTATCGCACCAAAGCGCCCGCGAACTGGTGCCCCAACTGCAACACGACCCTGGCGAATGAGCAGGTGGTGAATGGTCGGTGCGAGCGCTGTGGCACGGAGGTCATTCGCAAAGAGATCGACCAATGGCTGATGCGCATCACCAACTATGCCGATGAACTGCTGAACTATGACGGGCTGGACTGGTCCGAAAAAACCGTCACCATGCAGCGCAACTGGATCGGACGCAGTGAAGGCGCGGAGGTGCGCTTCACCGCCACGGTGCAGCAGCCCGGCAAGAAAGCCACCGACCCCGACGCGAGCGAAACCGTGGAGGTGCCCGTCTTCACCACCCGCCCCGACACCATCTTTGGCGTCACCTTCTTCGTGC
>JACDGC010000705.1 GCA_013815535.1 Ktedonobacterales bacterium | reverse complement strand
CACGCCATTGCAAGGGTGGTGGCTATTTCACGAAGTCGAGGGCAGGGTAGCTGCCACCAAGCACGGTGGTGGGGTCAACTTCCAGCCATTTCTGCAAGATGGTCGCGTAGTATGAACGAAAATCATTCTGGAAGGGCAGATTTCCATTCGCATCCAGGTTGCTGAGCGCGGGGGCATCGCCATGCACACCACCCGCGACGCCGTTGCCGATGACGAAGTGCGGCGCGGCGGCTCCGTGGTCCGTTCCCTGGCTTTCGTTTTCATGCGCCCGGCGACCAAACTCGGACCACGTCATCAACATGATGGAATCGGCGAAACCCTGCTTTTGCATGTCTTGCCAGAAGGCCGCGATGGCCTCGCTCAGTTCAGGGTAGAGGCGGTCGAGCGCGGTGCGCTCGGCGGCGTGGGTGTCGAAGCCGCCGATGGAGACGTAGCCCACCCGCATATCCAACCCCTGTGTGATCGCCATCGCCAGCAATTGCATGTCAGCGGCCAGGGGCGTCTGAGGATAGGTGACCGCTGGCTTATAGGCCGCCGCCGCTTTAGCGAGCTGCGCCGCGCCGGTCGAGGCCGTCTGAGCGGTTTGGCTCAACAATGTGCCAAAAGCGCTTTGGGTCGTGTTGGCCCCGTTGAACGACTGGGTGAAGTCCAGCAACGCCTTGGCGCGGCCTGGCCTGGCGGCATCGGCGGCGATGCCAAAGGCTTTGGGGTTGGTGACGGTGGGGACGGCAACCCCCGGGGCCATAAAGGCCGTCGGCAACTGCGAACCGCCATCCAGGCCGGTGAAGGGGAACTGCCCCGAATCACCGATAGTCTGAAGATATTTCCCCAGCCACCCCGTGCGCGCACTGCCCTGCGCGCCCGTTGTATCCAACGTTTGCCAGATATACATCGACTGAAAGTGTGACAGATTTTGCTGAGGATAGCCCACGTTTTCAACGATGGCCATCTGCCCGGCGGTCCACAGCGGCATCAGCGCGCTCAAGCCTTTGTTCAACCCCAGTTGCGCATTCAGCGGCAACGTGTCGCCTTTCGCCAACGCCAGGGTAGGACGCAGCGTCTTATACGCGGGATCGGTGTAGGGGGCGACCGCGTAGAGGCCGTCATTGCCCCCCGCCAGCTGGATGACGATCAAGATGCGTCCGTTGCCACTGACACGCGGCGCGTGGGGGGTGGCGGCTTGCGCGGGCGCGGCAGAGATGGCTTCGAGGATGCCCGGTGCGAGCAAGCCCGAGCCAACGGCTAGCATGCCATTCTTGAGGGCGGCACGGCGCGAGATATGGGGCATGATCGCCTCCTTAGTTCAACTGATACTCTGGGCTGGTCAGCAGCAGATAGAGCATGGTGCGCAGGTTTTCGGCGGAGAGGGTTTTGCCTCCCGCCATTTTCAACGACGCGCCGGAATCGGGGGTCGTCAATGTCGCCACCAGCGTCGCCCGCCGGGCATCACTCAGCACGCCGTCGATGAGCACGTTCACATAATAGCCGACGACATCCTCGGGTGTGGCCAGATGATTGTTGGTCAGCGTGGTTTGCAGCGTTTGCAAGAGTGCCTGCTGCGCGGCGCTGTTCGTGGCCTTGCCGCCGCCCAGCAGCGCGTTGATGAAATTGACGCGCGCTAACCATGTGCCGGTGTTGAGCCAGTCGGCGCTGCTGATGTCGCCCGTCCAGCCCGCGACGCTGGGTGGCGCGAAGACGGTTTGCCCCATTTGCGCCATCAGGTTGGCGATGCCCTGGCCATTCAGTTGCACCTCCATCTGGCGGATCGCGCCGATGGTGAACTCGATGGGGCTTTTGAGCCGCGCGCGATAGGCCGCTGGGGCTTGGAAGGTGGGCAGATGCAAGAGCGCCCGCATCACTTCTTTCATGTTATGCCCGGTGGAGGTGTAGACGCCCACCAGGGTCTGCACGTCCGCATCGTTGGGTTGCTCGCCCACGAAGAACTGATAGAGTCGCTTGCACAGGTATGGCCCCGTCGCCGGATGCCCCGCCACGATGTGGATGACGTCTTTATAATCCAGGTTGCCCGTGTGCCCCAGCAGCGTTTTCGCGCCGTCATCATGCTGCGCGGGATTGTAGGTGACCGTTCCGCCACGTTTCAACGAGAAGCCCGTGAGGGCGCGGGCGGCGTCATGCACGTCTGCCTGGGTATATCCCCCGCTGACGCCGAGGGTGAAGAGTTCCATCAGTTCGCGGGCATAGTTTTCGTTGGGGGCGGTCTTTTTGCTGAGCCGCAGATCCAGCCACCACATCATCGCCGGATCTTGGGTGATGCCAAGCAAGATGTTGTCATAGCTATCGAAAGCGTGGTTCCGCAGAAAGTTGTTCTGCGTGACGATGTAGGGATACCCCGTCTGCCCACCGACCTTTTGATAGCTGCTCGTCAGCAAGCCGTGCCAAAAGAGGGTCATTTTCTCTTGCAGTTGGCGCTTGCCATAGATCATGCGCATCACCCACCAGCGCTGCATATCCGTCACCTTGGTGAGGTCCAGCGCGAGGCTTTGAAGTTTGGCGTCGATGTCATCAGTGACGCTGGTGGGGTCCAGCAAGCGATCCACCGCACCAGCATAGCCAAGCGCGCTATAACTGGCGACATCGCTGGCCCGCGCGCCAAAGCCCGCCCGGCGCAGCAGTTGCTGAATCTGGCCGTGCGGCGCGGCGGGGACGGATTGGCTCAGCCCCGGCAATTGCAGGTGCACATGGCCCGTGGTGACCAGCAAGCCCGTCGCGATGGCTGCCGCCCCCACCCCCGCCGCCCCCGCGCCGATGAGCAGACC
>JACDGC010000704.1:1588-2778 GCA_013815535.1 Ktedonobacterales bacterium | reverse complement strand
GCGGTCAGGGCGGCGAGGTCGCTGCCTCCCAGTCGACCTGCCTGATAGGCTGGCAACTGGTCTTGCCAGTCGCTGCAGGATGGCTCAGCGCTCATGGGCCACCTCCTCCGCTGCGGATTGCCCCTGCATAAACTGCGCAAGGGCCTGGCGCGCGTAGCGCAAGCGGCTCCGCACCGACGCCGCCGGAATGTCGAGGATGTGGGCAACTTCATCTGAGACAAAACCCTGCACACAGATGAGATCGAGCACCTCGCGATGCTTGGGCGAGAGGCGTGCCAAGGCCGCCTGCAACGTCAAGCGATCCACCAATTGCGCCTCCCATTCGGTGGTGGCGCTGGCCTCCCAGACGCTCTCATCGCCGACGTGCGTCAGGTGGCCTTCATCATGGCGTCGCATATGGCGGCGCGCGTTCGCAGCGACATGGTGGGCGATGCGAAAGAGCCACACAGCGACGGGCGAGGTGCCACGAAACGTCGCCGCACCGCGCCAGACCGCCAGAAAAGTGTCTTGCAAAGCTTCCTCTGCCGCGCCACGATTGCCATCTAGTTGTTGCCACAAATATGACCACAGCCGCACCCGATAGCGCGTGCAGATGGTCTGCAACGCCGCCTCGTCGCCCCGCGCCATCTGTGCGATGCATGCGGCATCCTCGGGCATCTCTGCCATCACTCCGCCTCGCTTTCATCAGCCTCTCCAGAGCAAGTATCCCGAGGGGGGCGGATTGTGCGATTGCTCCGCGCAAAAGACGAAATTACGATGCGAAAAAGACACACTGAAAAGCGGGAAAGCGCCGTTTTGCCAATCTCCCTTGACAAAACGACAGCCGCTATCTATTATTACCATGTCGGCTATAGCCAAAAAGGTACTAAAACATACTGTTTTGCGATGGATCTGGCTAGCGGTGAAAGCCGCAGTAGACCGCGACAGCACGGGTGGCTGGGGTGACGCGACGCCTGCAAGACCAATCACCCAGAAAAAGCGCTTGATAACCGAACGGAGAATCATCCCATGCTGCGCACTCGTCTTGCTCCGCGTGCTGTCTTCGTCACAGCGTGTGCCATCGTCATGGCATTCGTAAGCGCGAAGTTTCTCTTCAATGGCTCGGTGTTGAACGTCATCCCTTGGGGGATTCTCGCGTTTGCTGCGGCTTTCTTCGCCACCAATCGGCGGGAAGCCGTCCTGCTTGGTGC
>JACDGC010000704.1:0-1578 GCA_013815535.1 Ktedonobacterales bacterium | reverse complement strand
ACACTCGATAAGGTGCTTATACTCATCCCATTGATTCTCGTGCCAGCAGCGTTTGGCTTATTGTGTGGCATGACACTCGCATGGCTTGCTTGGCAGCTACAGTCGCTGTGGCGCAGATGAATGGCGAAAAGCGTTGTCCCACTGGGGATAAAACCGGGAATAGCCAAGCCATCGCTACGGACGATGTGCGCTGACCGCCACGCGAAAACCCTGGGGATTTCCAGAGGTTTCACCCATGGCGACAGCACCGACTACCCCTATGAGTCGCGCTCATGCAGTTGCCCAGCCAACCAGTTGGCCATATCCACGGCGTAGTTTTGCCCGCGATCCTGTGGGTAGACCTGGAACATGTTGGCGAGGTAGACGCCAGGGATGGGCAGATCGTGCGGGGGAATGTGCCGGTGATATTCCGGCGTGACGATGGGTTGGGCATAGGGCGCGGCGAACATCCACGATTCCCCGACCCAGTCGAGAGAAAACGCGGGATTGATGCGCTTGATGGCAGGAAGATACGCGGCGATGACGGCCTCTTTGGATTGGCGAAAGAGGGGATGGTCCATCGGCAGATAATTACCCAAATAGATGAGATGCCGCCCGCCATATTCCGCTGGGGGAATGAAGTTGGTGTGCTCGACCAGTGCCAGGAAGGGGTAATCAGGGTCGCAGATGCTCAGCCAATAGACGCGCTCCATCAGTTGGCGATCCAACGCTAAGATCAAGCAATGCGCCCCATAGGCATCGCCCCATTCATAGCGGCGTTGAAAGGTCGGCAGGGTGGGCAACAGTTTCATCGTGACACGCGTTGGCAGCGTCGAGATGACCCGTTGCCCCGTCAAATCCCCCGCTGTCGTTTCGACCCGAATCTTTTTATCGCGCAGGGGATGAATGCGCGTGGCGGTGGTCTCGAAATGCAGCTTGCCATCGAGCGCGCCGATGAGTTCCGCCATGCGGTCATAGAACCGCTGGAAACCACCCCGCAGATAGCCCAGTTGCGTGGTGCGGTAGTGGAGCCGCGCCCACATCCACGCCATCGAGATCTCATCGGCGTGGTCGCCAAACTTGCCTCGCAGTTGCGGCCCCCACACCTTGTCATACGCCCCTTGGCCCATCCAGCGGCGCATCCACGCGGCGGCGGGCTGGTCTTGCAGCGACTGGTAGTGCGGCCACAGTTTGAGCACGCCAACGACAGCGCCCATGCGCACGCGAGCGATGGGGGAAATGGGCGAAAACTTGAGGACGGAACTGACGCTGTTGAGGGTGCGTGTCTTGCCCCCCACCAGCACGCTCGTGTCGGGCGTGCCCCAGATGAGGTCATCACCCAGCCGAATCTCATTGAGCAAAGCGATGATGGCGCGGTCACTGCGAAAGAGGTGATGGTAAAACTTGTCGAGGGTGGTGTCGCCAACCGCGAAGCCCGCCGCCAGGCCGCCTGGCTCCGCCGCGCGCTCCACCAGCGTCACGTGGTCACCACGTAGCGCCAACCGCAGCGCCAACGTCAGCCCACCCGCACCAGCGCCCAAGATGATCGTTTCCACCGCCCATATCCTCCGCCACAGGGTTCAGCCCGCTCTGCTGGGC
>JACDGC010000041.1 GCA_013815535.1 Ktedonobacterales bacterium | reverse complement strand
ACGTTGCTTCGTCCCACAATCACCGCGTGTTTTCCGCGAATCGCATAGCCGATGTGCCCCAACAACGCCATCACGGCCTCGGCGGTGCCCGGCACGAAGCTCGGGTAGCCCAGCAGCAGATTGCCCGCGTTGCGCGGCCCCAGTCCATCCACGTCTTTGCTGGGTGCCAACACCTCGGTGATGACGCGCTGGCGCACATCGCCAGGCAACGGCAGCAGCACCACCACGCCATCCGTGGCGGGGTCATTGCTGGCGTGCGCCACCTGCGCGCGGATGGCGGCCTCGCTCACGCCCACCGAGAAGTTGGCCACCGAATAGGCCACCCCCACGGCGCGGCAGGCGCGCATCACCTGCTGGCCAAAGACCAGCGCGCCAGCGTCCTCGCCCACCGCCAACAGCGCCAGATGCGCCGCGCGCCCGCGTTCCCGAGCGAAATCCGCCGCGTGGCGCTGCAGTTCGGTCCGCAGTTCACGCGCCAGCGCTCGGCCATCCAGTATCTGCGCGCTCATGCTCGATCCTCTGTCACGTGGTTTCGTTCGCAGTATACCACCCGTTCGCTCCCCGCGCGTCGCCCGTTCCCCCTCCCCTGGCACTGGAATTGCTCAGCTAGTGCCAGATCAGCAGGAAGCGTATGTGGGGAACGATCACCGGGAGGGAGTGCCAAGAATGGCGGCCAATTTTTCGCGCATGGATGTGCGCTCTGGCGAGGTGGGGGGCAACTCTGGGATCACTCCCACGGCCTCGTTGCAGGCCGTGGCGGCCAATGAAGCCACCGACCGTGCGCTGCGCCGCATCCTGCGCAACATCATCTCGCTGCTCAGTGCGTCGTCGGGGCTGCTTGCCGTCTATGATGCCGCTTCGGATGAACTGGTGTTGACCCAATATGTCGGCACCACCGCGCCCACCGTGGCGCGGCGCATTCTGTTGCATCAGGGCATTTTGGGCGAAGTGGCCGCGACGAAAACCCTGATCGTCAGCGACAGTCTGGCGCATGACACCCGCTATCGCCCCACCGACGGCAAGCGCACCGGCTCATTGCTCTGCGTTCCCCTGCAAGAAGAAGACGAATTCTTTGGCATCGTCGCAGTCGCCAGCGACCGGCTGCACGGTTTCGGCGCGCGACACGTCGCCTGTGCCGAGGCTTTGGCCGACGCGGCGGTGCTGGTGCTGGCGCGCGCGGTGCAAACCGAATCGGCCACTGCGGAGCGCCGCCAACTGCAAACGCTGGTCGATGCCGCCCGCACCATCACTGCCGTGCTGGACCCGCGCGAGATCTTCGAGCATATCGCTGGGGGCATTGCTGGCATCGTCCCCTATGATGATGCGCTGATCTTCGCCTTCGACCAGCCTCCCCAGGAACTCGTCGTCATCGCCAGCCAGGGCGAACGCAGCCTGCACCTCTGCGGGCGACGCGTGGCGCTGAGCGATGGCACCTCGTTCACCGCTCGCATCGCTCAGACGCGCACGGCGGCGCTCTATAGCCCCGACCGCGTTGCCATCCGCCCTGGGCGGCTCACCGAGGCCTTCCTCGCCGGGGAGGAATTGGCGCTGCTGGGGGTGCCGCTGCTGAGCAAGGACCAACTGCGCGGCGTGCTGACCTTGGCGCGGGCCCGCCCCTTCCGCGACGACGACCAACGCGTGATGAGCGAGCTTGCGCCCATCCTGGCGACCGCCCTCGAAAACATCGCCCTCTATGCCGCCGTGCGGGCCGAGCAGGCCCAAAAGACCCAGTTTTTGCAGATCATCTCGCATGAGATCAGCACCCCCCTGCATAACCTGAACGGGTTCCTTGATCTGATGCTCACGGGGGTGGCCGGCGCGCTGGATGAGAAACAGCGCCCCCTCGCCCAGCGCGCCCGCGTCAGTGGCGAGCAATTGGCCACCCAGGTCAGAGACCTCATCGTGCTTGCCTATGAAGACGCGGGCACCTTGACGATGAACATGCTCTTGTTTGATATGGGGCGTATGTTGAAAGAGACGTTCGACGCGATGGATCTGGTGGCGCGCGATGCTGGCGTCACCCTCTCAGCGGCGCTGGCCCCGATGCTGCCACCTTATTTTGGCGACAGCGAACGGTTGAGCCAAGCGGCACGAAATCTGCTGAGCAATGCCATCGCGCATACTCCGCGTGGCGGCCAGGTGTGGCTCGAAACGCGGGTAGTCAATCGGATGCTTGAGATCAGCGTTGCCGACACGGGCTGCGGCATTGCCCCCGAACATCTTCCGCGCATCTTTGAGCGCTTCTATCGCGTCTCTGCCGACCCCAGCAAGGGTTCGGGTGGTGGGCAGGGGCTAGGACTCGCTATCGTGAAAGCGATTGTGGATCGCCACGGTGGGCGGGTGCAAGTGCAGAGCATGCCCGGCCAGGGCAGCCGCTTTACCCTCATGCTCCCCCTGCACCGTTCCGGCGACCTGAATCCGCCTCCTGGTGGGTTGAGCGCGGCACCAACGCTGCCGCGTTCAGAGAGAAAGGCAGACTAAACCATGGGAATGCTCCGTATCATGTCGAAGCGTGGCGACGACCGCGTCGCATGGGATGCCCGGCGCGCCGCCATCGGGGACGCCGAGGCGGAGGCCGCCGTTCGTGAAGCCGAGCGCATCTTTAATGAGGCGCGCGCCAAGGGGGCCACCGCCGTCCGTGTAGAGGCGGGCAAAGCCCCAGTTCGCATCGACCAATTTGACCGCACCGCCGAGCAGATCGTCATGATCCCTCGCGTGGTCGGTGGCTGAAGCACAGCGCGGATGTCCATCATCCCCGCTGTCGTGCGCCGAGGCCAGCCGTTGGCTCCCTGGCGCGTGGTCTTGTTTTTCTTTGTTTTATGGGATCGATAATGGGGGAATGTCATGGCTGAAATCGTTGCATTGGCCGCTGGCATCGTGAGCGTCGTCACTCTTATTTCTTTGCTGTTTATCGCTCGTGGTATAGACGTTCCCCTCCTACGTTTCACTTTGCCCTGGCGCGAAGGTGCCAGCGCCGACAACCGTGCCCGCCTGCTGATGCGCGAGATTCTCGCCCCGCAGGAATATCAGCAACTCACGCGCTTTGGCTATCTGGAAGTGCCCAGCCCCAACTTCGACGGGCGCGTCTATCGCATCCCTGGCGCGGGGGGCCTAGTGAAGGTCTATGACCGTGGCTGCGCGGTGATGGAATTGTGCTTGCAGCCCGCCGAGCCGCTGCCCGATGGCGATGTCGTGGTCATGCATAAATTGATGATTACCGCCAACGAACAAGAATATCTGCAAAAAGCGAACCGTTTCGCGCCGGGCATCATCTCATTGCGCTATCAGCGTTTCTAGGGCCATCTGCTCACGTCCAGCCAGCGCAAGAGCGGTCTCACCCTTCCGGGGGGATGTGTGCCGCCGCTTGCTGCGCCGACGCGACCTCCCCGCCACCCATCAGGATGTCAGAGAAAAGCTGAGCTTGTTCGGCTTTGACCCCCATCGTCACGTCAGCCCGCACAAAGACGCACTGAGCACATTCGATCAGATCTTGCAGCACCCGCTCCCACCGATAGTAGGTCAGCGCGGCCCAATCAACCGCCACTGTGCCATACCCTTGCATGAAGGGGGTGTCTGCGGCGGGTTCCCCCGTGAAGAGGAAATCGCGCTCTTGCGGTGCCAGCATCACGTCATCCCAGTCAATCACATGCATGGAGTCAGCGCTGCCGCGAATGATGTTGCCGGGATGCAGATCCGCATGGCAAATGACATATGGCGTTGCCTGCTCGCGCAACCGCTGGGCGAGCGCTGCCATCGTCACCAGCGCTGCCTGGATCGTCGCGTGGTGCAGCCGCCAACTCGTGCGCACCATGTCTGCCAAGGGGTCGCCGTCTTCAGCGGCGCTGAGCTGCGGCATGAGTTCCTGAAGGTGGTCGCGGTAGCGCGCTGGCTCGAATGCTTCGCGGCGCATCGTTGCGAATCCCCCAACGGGTATGGGCGTCTGATGAATCTGGCGCAGCGCGGCCCCCATTGCCCACCACTGGTCCGGCGTCAGGCCGGGGTCCCAATCACTCACCCCCACGATGAAGGGATAGAGGATCACCGCCCAACCCGCGACCTCGGTCCACAGCGCATCCGCGCGCGTGGGCACTGGCGCGACCACAGCGGCGATGCCTTGCTGGTGCAGGTAGTGGGGAACCACGCAGGTCGGCGCATAGAGCGCGCCCGCCTTGACCTTCAGCAGATAGGTCTGCGTTGCGGTCGTCACGCGGTAGACCCCGGCACGGGTGTCGAGGCCGAGGGGCAGGAAATCCAGTTGCACATCCGTGAGACCCCATTGATTCGCCAAACAGTCGCGCAACGCGTCCTCAGCGATGGTCGGCTTTTCACGCATCGGTCCTTTGTTCCTTCCTGCCGTGTTGCATCAATACGCTCAGGTTGCTGCCACCGTCACCGTCAGATTCATGCTGGGATGGATGGTGCAGGTGATGTGGTACACGCCAGGGGTGGTCCACGGCGGCGTCACCCACACTTGACCCGCGCTGATGGTGTGGCCATCCGGGCCGCCCAGGTCGGGCGCGCCCGCTTCTCTTTGGTAGGTGGCATTCGTGCCGATGACCAGATAGTGGATCTCGCCATTATCCACGAAGGAAAGGCTTTGGCCCTGTTTGATGGTGATCTGTGTCTTAGAAAACGCGCTGCCGCTGGTGTCGATGGCATTGGGGTCATTGCTGGTGACGCTGCTGCCACAGGCCGCGCTCAGCAGCATGAGGCAACTGGGAATGATCGTCCATAAGAGGCGCTTCACGAGATACTCCTGTTGTGCTGACGGTGAAAAGAGCACGTGGATCAACGGTTGACCCAGGCGCAAGGGGGTGGCGACGACGTGGCAAACAGGCGGCACTATCACCGCAGGCCGCTTGCCACGCGTCTAATCCCTTCACAATCTAGCGTAACCGCTGAATCTCACGGAACCATGGAAATTGTATCGCGTTTGTGTTCCAGATGTTTAGGACGTAGCGGCGCGCTCGGCTGTTACCGTTTGGGGCTGCACATAGACCGTTTGTGTGGGGAAGGGGATGTCGATGCCCTCCGCACCATAGCGCCGATGCAGCCGTTTGATGAACTCGTGTTTGACGAGATAGTTGTCGGCATATTCCTGGCAGTGCAGATAGACGGTGAAGTTGATGCTGGAGTCGCCAAAGGCGGTGTAGCGGATGAACGGCTCGGAGGGCGCGATGCCCCCATCGACCTCTGCCAGCACCTCGTGCGCGACCGCCAGCGTCACGCGTTCGACGAATTCCAGGTCGCTGGCATAGCTGACGCCCAGCGGCACCGGCACCAGCAAGGCGCGCTCGGGTTCGTGAAAGTTGAGCACCATCGACGTGGTGATCTGCGAATTCGGCATGATGATCATGTTGTTGGTGATCTGCCGGATGCGCGTGGTGCGCCAGTTGACATCGGTGACATAGCCTTCTTCGCCGTTTTCCAGCCGAATGAAGTCGCCAGGCCGCACCTGCCGCGACGCGATGATCTGGATGCCCGAAATGAGGTCGGTGAGCGTCCCTTGCAGCGCCAACGAGACGGCCAAACCGGTGACGCCCAAGGCCGCCAGCGCCGGGGTGATGGAGATGGCAAAGACTTGCAGGATGATCAAGATCCCCAGGATGTAGATCACCACCTGCACGCTAGTCGTCACCAACGACAGCGCCGGGCGGGCATCGGGCGAGACGGGGCTGCGGATGAGGCCCGCCGCCGCCGAGGCCACGCCACTCGTCACCGTCAGGATGAACAGCACCAGCAAGATCTGGTGCAGCAACATAAGCGTCGGCGCGGGGATGGTCAACGGCACATGGGGCAAGGCCGCATTGATGCCCAACAGGGTGCTCCAGATCACGACCTTGCCACGCAGCGCGTGCAAGATGGCGTCGTCCCCCTGCCAGGTCGTTTTCGCGGCCCACTTGGCCAGCCGCCGCAGCACCACGACCTCGATGACGAGGCCGCCGAGGGCCGCCCCCAGGATGATGCCCACCGGAATGAGATAGACCAGCACAGCCTCAGAGTCCGTCAACCATTGCCACATCGTTGCGTCACGCTCCTCACGTTTGGGTTTCCCCGCCATCATAGCGGGTAAGGCGCAGCACAGCAATAGCGCCCGTCGGTCAGCGGCATGTGCTACCATGGTACACAGGGCACATAAAAGCAATCACAGGGAGGGCAACAGCAATGGCACAGCAACCAGCAGAGGCAGATTGGCAACGGACCATCCAGGTCGTGGGCCGTGGGCAGGCCAACACCGCGCCAGACGTGGCGGTGGTGCAACTGGGCGTGCGCACGACCGCGCCGACTGCGCAGGAGGCCAGCCAAGCAGCAGCGGCGGCCCTGAACGCGATGCTGGCGGTCGTGCGTCAGGCGGGCGTGGCTGACCGCGACATCCAGACCGGCTATGTGAACATCTCACCGGAATATCAACATGGACCGGAAGGCGCGCGCCGCATTGGCCACTCCGCCATGAATACCGTGCAAGTGCGCGTCACATCCCTTGAAAAGACCGGGGCGATCATCGACGCCATCATCGCCGCCGGGGGCGATCTGGTGGTCATCAACAGCGTCCAGCTAGAGGCGAGCGACACCCAGGCGGCGCGGGCCGATGCCCAGCGTATGGCCCTGCTCGATGCCCGTGCCCAGGCCGAGCATATGGCGGGCGTGCTGGGCGTGACCGTCGGTCCGGTATTGCAGATTGGCCAGAGCGCGCCCCCGCGTCCGGGTCCCCTGCGCGGGGCGCGCATGATGGCGAAGATGGTCGCAGATGTCACCCCCATTGAGGCGGGCGAGTTGACCATCTCTACCGAGATCGCCGTCACCTTCGCGCTTACCTAAGGGCGGTCAGTCCGTCGCGGCCACGGGTGGCGTCAGCTGCGCCTGCCCCCACGGGCAGAGGGTGACGAGCGGGCACTCGCGGCAAAGGGGCTGCTGGGCGCGACACACCGCGCGGCCATGCCGAATGAAGAGAACATGTAATGGGTAGACGAGCGCCTCTGGCAGCGCGGCATCAAATGCCGCGTGTGCCTGCCCCACGGTCGTTTTTGGCCCGATCAGCCCCAAGCGTTGGCTGATGCGAAAAACATGCGTATCCACTGGCATAGTTCTCAGTTCCATATGAGTGTTTATCTCCATCATGGTCGCAGAGTTGCTTGGTCAAGAAATTATGATGCTTGTACCTACTGCGGTACAACTTTTATTGTGCATGAGGCAAAGGGATTGTGTCGTTTATGTTACAATCGTTTAAAGAAACAGCACTAGTATTTTGATAGGCTGCGCCTTACTTTGATGAGTTTTCGGGAAATCTAAAGAAATTAGAAGAAATCACTTGACATTCTTGGCAATTCATGATACCTTATGTGTAGACAAGTTCTCCATCGTTGATGGGGCAAAAGAGAAGGAGTGACATTTATGACATTGCGACAGCTTCGGGAATCTAAGTATCTCATGCAACTTGAGGTTGCTGAGAAAGCTGGAGTAGCTCCTAGTACTATCTCTAAATGGGAGCGTGGTTTGACTCAGCCTGATTTGCGTAATATGCGTCAGTTAGCTGTCGTCTTTGGGGTGACACCTGATGATATTAAAAAAGCGGTTGAGGAGACTACTGCTGATGCAAATGCAACTGAGAATTCTTCACATTGGGAGCAGCCTGGAAAGGATGATATAGCAAACATTCAGTCTAAGTAATTTAGACAAAGGAAAAGGCACTCGTTTAGTTGTCCAGACCGTGACGAGTGCCTTTAGTTTCCCACCAGACGAGTTAGCTGCTCGTCTAGAAAGGTCTATCTTCAATGAGAAGTATACCCGCTTTGGTTGAAAAAGTCAAAGCAACCAAAAGTCAGCCCTCTGTAAAAGTACGTCAGCGTCGTAAGAATGCTGGTCGTATTATTGAGTTTTTGCCTTTTGCTGCTACGCATGTAGATGCACCTACGCTTTCTGATGTTCAGCAGGCGGCGTCGGGTGTTTTTGCACGATTAGTAAAAGCGCATTTATTGCAATCAATGACGGAGGGGAATCATGACCACTAGTACGACTACGTTTGACGACTTGTATGCTGATCAGTTTTCTTTGCAGGTGCGGCACGTTCAACAACGCTACAACCTCTCTTTTGATGAAGCTGAGGATATTGTTCAGGTCACATTTATTCAACTGTGGAACAGTAATCCTACTCTTGAGGGGATTACTTCGCCTCGTGGTTTCTTACATCACCGAGTCGGTTTTATGGCGCACAACTATCTGAGAGGGCGTCACCGCACGCTTTCTTTTGATGCGCAACCATATCCTGATAGCGATGTCACGTTGCTTGATTCTCGGGATTGGAAGCCTTTGTCTCCTTCTTTAGAGGAGCAAGTGCTTACGCGCATCGAATTGAAACAAGTAGCTCAGCGTATTGCTCATTGGCCATTGATTGAACAGGTTATCCTTGGATTGAATGTTCAAGGATTCGGTCACGAGCAAATTTACCATCATCTTGTGAATGAATACAATTTCACAGGTGACTTGGTACGAGTAGAGACGGCCCTGCGTCGCATGCGTCATGAATTGCATCGAGAAGTGCGCCAAAAGCATCGTCAGCAAAAGTCACGGCGTAAGGTAGTCCAACTCTTGGCACGTGGTACTTGGGCTGTTGACTATGCGGCGTGTGTTCAATGTGGAACCACGGAACAACGGCACGTCAGCCAAGGGTTGTGCATGTCTTGCTACGGGAAGAAGCGGTACCAGGATATCAAACTCCGGCTACGTACGCCCATTAAGCAGTCGATTCAGCAGTGGTCGCGCAAGCACGTTGCATGTATCTCATGTGGTACTACAACGGTTTCTCATCGTGCGCTTGGCTATTGTAATGATTGCTATCGGACGCATGTACGTTTTTCACGAGAAGGGTATGGCATGACTTCTCCACGAAAAAGGCAGGTTGTTTCACTTTTCCGCTAGGAGTGGGGCGACGTATTTACCAGCAGCTAAGAACCATCTACAGATGGTACTTGGCTGCATTTTTATGGAAAGGAAACAGGCATGAGCGACGAACTTGAACCAGTGGTTGACCCCTTGTTTCACCTTGGGGTACCTGATGACTTACTCAAGTATTACTTGTCACAGTCACGTGCAGCGGGGATGGTCTATGCATTGGTGGTCAAGCAAATCATCGGGCGCATTTATCGGGACCATGACTACATCAAGCGCAAGGAAATCGAGGGCAAGCCGCTCGGTTATGCGGATGTGCTGCGAACGGATATGCAAGCCTTCGCTTGGGCGCTCAAGGCGATGATGCTCTATGTTCCCGAAGAGGTTCGCCAGCATCCCATTCCGCCGCAACCGCCACGTCCTCGACGTACGCACAAACAAACGAAGGAAGCTCTACGAGAACGCGACGAACGGCGCAAATTACGTGATGTCCGCTATCACGATGAGGGGTGATTCAACGCTTGCCATGCTTGATTGATGACTCCATATAAGAGGTCCAGCTCGAAGGGCTTTCGTACATGGTAGATGTTCAAGGGTCGCACTTGAACTCCGAGGGTGGGAGGCAAATAGCGCTGGGGAAATGTTAAGAGGACGAAACGATGTTGACGTAGCTGCTCAAGCGGGTAGTTCAGCAAAAGCGCCTGTGTGGTGGCGATGGGAATATCATCCTGTGCATCAAAAATAGCGAGGGTTGGGGGGAGGGTTTCGAGATACGTAAATGCCTCGCGAAACTTGCTGAACGCCCGCACATCGGTGTGGTACTCATCGACTATCTGAACGAGGAGGTTTCGCATAGCGGCATCCAGGCTGTAAATCAGAATGGGCGGCATGGGTCCTTCCCTTCTCAGTGCATCACCGAATTTAGCCAGATTATACCAACAGGAGACAAGTCAACAATAACATTAGGGGCGGCGCGCCGTGGGCTGAGGGGCGGCCCGCAGGCCGCCCCCGGCCCGTTTTAGGTGCGCGCCGCCCCGCGAAGCCAGCATTCATTGGTGCGGGGGGAGTAACTCGCACTCCCATGTAGACACAAAAAACAGGCATGCCAGTAGGCGCACGCAAGCGCCAAAGGCTGCCCCCAAAACGGCAATTCTTTGGGGAGGGACGGATGGCACGGCAAACGTACCGCGTCGTGGGACGCAATATTGACACCTTGCGGGTCAACGCGCATGGCCCGCTCGGCGAGGGCGTGCTAGAGACGATGTTGGCACTGCAAGATGAGGCAGTGGCGCAGCGGGATGCTCGCAAGAAGCGCCGCCGCGATGAGGCGCGGGTGGTGACGCCGTGGCAGCTTGACGGCCAGCCATTGTTGATTGCGCCGCATGGTGCGAATCAAGGGATGTGGCAGGTGTTGTTGTTCTGTCCGGCGGCGCGGTTGTCGATTGGCTCCGGCCAACTCAACGGCATCACCGCCCAGGTCATTCTGAGTTCGTCATTTCTCTGGCAGCATGGCTATCGTGTTGCATGGGACAAAGTGCAGGTCCTCTTAGACGAACTGGGCACCTTCACCTATCAGCCCAGTGAGGTGCATTTGTGCGCTGACATCGCTGGGAAATCCGCTGATTCACTGCATGATGCCGATTTTGTACGGCTGGGGCATGTGACGCGCTGGCGGTTAGAGGATGCCATGGTATTGGATCTGCCCATCCCTGCGGCCAATTTGGAAGACCGCACGACGAATGAACTGATAGTGCGCTATCGACAAGCGGAAACGGTCAGCTTCTCGCTCTCGTCCCCACATTCCTCGGTGGTATACGACAAGCCGCGGGAGATTCGCACGCACAGCCAAGATAAGGTGTGGTTTGGTGATGTATGGGAAGGCAACGGGTGGGACCGTCGCCAGCCAGTGATACGGGTCGAGATGCGCTATGAGCGGGAAGTGCTGCACGAAATGGGCGTCGAGACGATGGCCCAGTTGTGGGAGATGCTCGATAGCATGTGGCAGTATTCCACCCAAAAGTGGTTGCGCCACACGACGCCGACCCATGATAAAAACCGCTCCCGGTGGCCGACGACCTCGTGGTGGAAGATGGTGCAGGGCGTCACCTTTGAAAGGGCGGATGCATGTCCAGGGCAGCGTGACAAGGTGCGTCAGTTCCACGAAAAACGGATGATATCGACCATCCTGGGGTATGTCGAGAGTTGGGTAGCATGGAAGGCGCACGAGCAGGGGGTGATCGAGGGCTTCGACCTGTACGATGCGCTGGTCGGCATTTTCGACCATGCCGATGACCACTACAGCGACTATCAGACGACCTTCCTCAAACAAGTGGAGGAAAAGCGGCGCAAGATTGGGTATGCCAAGGATAAAGAGGCAGCGGCGAAACAGCGAAGGTTAGCATCATTAGAAGATGAACGAGCGAGTTAAGCGTAAGGGGGAAGTGATGGCAAGCAATAAGAAGTCACGGGTGAGGGTGCAGCAGGGGGTTGAGTCCTTGTTACAGATCGTGAGCCAGAACGCGATGGATAAGTTTGATACCTGTTCACCTGTGCGGCGGGTGGTGATGAAAATCAATCCGTCAGTCTATGGGGAGTTTCTGGTGATGGCCATCCTCCGCAACGGGCAACGCTTTGAGGCGCAAGTGCAGGGAACGACGCATGCGATCGTGTGGTGCGAGATACCGAATTGTAATTGCGTGGGCTTCGCCCGCACGGCTAGCCCGCTCGAAGCGGGCATGACCATTGAAGACTAGGAGAAGACCGATAAAGGGGGGCGCTGCACCGCGCGAGGGTGTGGCGCTCATTTGGTATAATGAGGGGAATCACGGGAGGGATACGATGCCACGTTCAAGCACAGTTCAACGTCTCAAAGCCCAGAAGCAACAACAACGGCGCTGGGACTTACCTCCTGGTTCGCATGTCTGGTGCTATTTGCGGCATTCTCCCGGTGATATGCAGACTATCGATAGTCAGGTTTTGGGCATGACAGACTGGTGTGCGGGCAATGGCTGGATCATTGATCGTATGTTCACTGATGAGGCGCTAGAGGGCAGCCGGGAAGATCGCGATCAGTTTCAGGAGATGATCGCTTTTGCTCGGCAAGGCCCGCGCAAAGTCGATGGCATTGCGGTGTGGTCCTTTGCGCGGTTTGCCCGCGACCAACTCGACGCGCAGTTCTATAAAGCCGAACTCCGCAAACTAGGCTACGCCATTGTGAGCAAGATTGATGACGTACCCAACAATGAGATGGCTCCCATCTATGAGGCGTTCATTGATTGGAAGAATCAACGCTTTCTGGAAGACCTCTCCGCCGATGTGAAGCGCGGCCAACATTTTATCGTTGATAAGGGGTATTGGCCTGGCGGTAATCCTCCGGTAGGTTTCACGGTGCAAAAAGAACAGATCGGACGGCGCCGCAATGGTGATCCCCGTTTAGCAGGGCGGCTGGTGAAAGATGAGGCGGTCGCGGAACAAGTTGAGTTGGCATGGAAAATGAAACGAGAGGGCAACGCTAGTCTCCAAGAGATCCATGAAGCGACCCATCTCTATTCCAAAAGGGAACATTATTCGGAGTTCTTCAACAACTTGCTGTATACTGGCATCTTTGTCTACCATGGCAAACGCTTCCCTGATGGCTGGGAAGGTGGACAACGGTTCTGTGAATCCTATGTGACCCTCGATGAATTTCTTCAGATTCAGCAGCAGCGCCAAAGCCGTACCTTCACGGCAACTTCACCACGACGCTTAGCCTCAGCCTACCTCCTCACGGGTTTGTTACGTTGTGGCTTGTGTCTCGATGCTGAGCGGGGGGATGCGCCGATGAATGGGCAATGTAATCCCAAGTTCCCGACGACGCGGTGGTATCGCTGTGCGACGAAAATGCATGGCCGTGGGGCCGATTGTGCGATGCCGCGGACACCCACCTGGTACATCGAAGAAGCAGTTTGCACGGATTTCGTCAGCCGTGTGTTGACGGTTGAATATATCCATGAGTCGTTGCAGCTCGCGCAGACATTGGCGCAAGAGACGCACGGTGATCCGGCTCAGCAGCTCGCATTGCTGGAAAAAGAGATCCGGGAGCAACGCGAAAAGCTCTCACGGCTTTTGAGTGTGATTGAACGCAAGGGAATGAATGATCTCATCGAGGGGCAGTATGACCGCGCGCAAGCTCGGTATACGGCTCTGACGAATCAACTAGCTACGTTGCGTGCTCAAGAAGCCAAGGGGACGCCACAGCCAATTGACCGGATGAAAGTTGAGCAGTATGTCCGGGATATGCATACCCTGCTCGCTGAGGGGCCTCTGGAAGAACGGCGGGACTTGCTCAAGCATTTTATCAAGCGTGTTGTCTTATACCTCGACCGTGTAGAGATCGAATATGTGTTCCGCTTAGGAGACGAGCCAAATGGCGGCACATATGTCCAGCATTTCGCCCATGACGATAATGGGGGTCTTCGTGACGGGTCCCTGTGGGGGCACCGCCCATAGACCTGTCGTAGGCTCCGGACATCGGAGCCTTCTTCTTTTGGTGCAGATTCCTCAATCGTCAATC
>JACDGC010000703.1 GCA_013815535.1 Ktedonobacterales bacterium | reverse complement strand
GCCCTGCCCTGCGCAGTGGATTTAGGCGTGGCGATGCAACTCACCAACATCCTGCGCGATGTGGGGGAAGATTTGGCGAATGGGCGCATCTACCTGCCACGCGACGAGATGGCGCGTTTCGATTACACGGTGGATGACCTGCACGCGGGCACAGTGGATGAGCGTTTCATCGCACTGATGCGCTTTCAGATGGACCGTGCGCAGGAGTATTACACCCGCGCTCGCCCCGGCATCGAGATGTTGGATAAAAGCGCCCAACTCGCCATCCTCACCAGCGCGGAACTGTATCGAGGCATCTTGGGTGCCATCGAGGTGAATGGCTTTGATGTCTTCACCAAACGGGCCTACGTTCCCACCAGCACCAAAGTGTTGATGATGCCGCGTCTGTGGTGGGCGTCGCGCTTCAGCTCTGCCTCGGTCGCCTGCGAGATCGAAGACGGCGGCTCGGCGGTATCCGAGGTGTAGCCGCGCTAATCATCCTCGTCGTCATCGAAGTCGTCATCATCCAGGTCGTCGAGATCAATGGTTTCGTAATCCTCGGCGCTATAGATCGGTGGGGTGTCGCCGTGGGTGCGGACCACGCGGGGATATTCGACCCCTGGCTCTTTCTTGGCCAGCAGGCTGAGCAAGCGCAGACGATGGCTGACGGCCTTATCCGTGACATCGAACATGTAATGCGCGAAATCGCGGGGCTTCTGCATCAGCAAACCGATGGGGGCTTGCTCACTGGTGACGAGGTCTTCAAGAAGGCGCGATTCGTAGGTTTCTTCACCGTCATATTCGTCGCGTGGCAAGAACGAGCCCGCGCGTGAGGGCCAGCCAAAGGCTTCATGGATGATGCGGTCCATCTCCCAAAGGGGCTGGCTGGCTTCGATCTCGATCTCGCGCCAGACGGTCGGCTCCCCTTCCAACATGACACGCACCAGCAGGACGGCTTGGCGCAGGCTGGTGGGCAGGGTTGGGGCGGGCGAGGTGATGCTGAGCTTGACGGGAATCTTTTCGCCGCCTTGCTTCACCTGCACCGTCGCGGTGATGGGGCCGAAATGCCAGGCTTCGTCGTCGATACGTTCGTGTTGGCGCACATAGAATTGGTTGAAGGCTTCCAGTGCCAGCCGCAAGGCGCGGGCCTCGTCTTCATTGGGGCGGCGGGGGTCGGCTGTCGCTGAGACACGGGTGAAGATGGGCACAGCCTGGCGCGAAGCCATGGGCAGATTCATCTCGCGCACCTCGCGGCGGGCATCGTCGCTGAGATCCTCGGCGGCCTCAAAGAAGACCGTCACGGCTTCACCCAGACCGTGCTCTGGGTAGCGGATGACCTCTTCCAGCAGATCCAGGTCCGCCTGGGGCAGGTCCAGATTCACCATCTCGCCGCCCGCGTCTTCGAGCTTTTCCATCAGGAAGTCGACCTTGCCCGCGCGGTGATAGGCTTCCGTCGAAAAATAGGCGATGACGCCCTCGGTGTCTTCGTTGCCATACGTCATGGCAAGGTAGAGCGTGCCGATGCCATAGCGATCCAGCGTGATGGTGATGGGCGGGGAATCACCCAGCGACTGCCACGGATCGCGTCGATAGAGGTTTGCGGCGGCGGCGGCCAGATCGCGCACGACCTCCACGGGGGCTTCCCAAGGGCCGATGGGGGTCAATTGGCGGCGCAGGTCGCTGGCCAGGCTGTCGGCGAGGGTCTGGATCAGTCCCATATCTTGCGCGACGACGATCTCGGTATTGACCCCCTTGAGCGCCTCGCGCAGCAGGGCAACGGTGGCGTCATCGGCCACCTCAATGCGCCCAGGCAACAGCGGCGACAAGTTGGGGTTCGACTGCGGCAAGATCGATTCAACTAAGCCATTCAGCAAGGCAACGGAGGCATGGGCGGGATCCGCGACGCCGATGGAGCGCACCTGTGGCTGGTCGGGGATGACCGAGTGACGGGCGATCCACAGTGAGAGGGTGGGTTGAAAGGTGCGCCCGTCATCGACGACATCCATCCCCGTCGAGACGACGCCGCCGATGAAGGTGACGTTGGCATCGGTGGTTTGCCGCTTGATCTGGTGCAGGGCAATATCGTTGAGCCGCGAATCGGGATCGGGCATGAGAGGATCGGGCGTCATGGGATCAAGGACCATCCTTCCAGGGCTTGGCGATTAGAGAAAGCGCTTGCCCCTATTCTACCACGCCCATCATCCTCACTGGGGTGGCGCACTCGGCTCCTGGAAGAGCGGATTGTCGCGATGTTTCTCCAGCAAGTGTTGCTGGTGGCGTCCTTCGGCCTTGAGGGCCCAACTGAAAACATAAGAGACCAGGGTGGCTGCGATGCTGGCAAAGACAGTGATGCCAAAGAACCCGGTAGACGTCCAACTTTTGGGAAGCAGTGGCGCGACAAGATTCAGCACAAAATTCGCAAGGACAGCCCCCAGAATGCCCAGGCCAAAATTGACAACGACACAGCCGAGTTTGCCACGCACCACGAAGGAAGCGATGGTGCCCGCGATGACGCCCGCGAAGAGATACGTAAAACAACTGCTGAAGATGCCACCGCTGTCAAAAGTGAAGTGCATGGTTGCTCCCTCTGGGGTGTGCAACGAGGGACGAACACGGCGGTTCGCCCCTCGTTAATCTGCGTCGCAAAGACTCAGGCGGTGGCGTCCTTAGGCTGCGACAGACGCAGCAGCAAGCCGACCATGATGAAGTTCGCGATGACCGAACTGCCGCCATAGGTGATGAACGGCAATGGGATGCCGGTCAGCGGGATGATCTTGAGGTTGCCCGCCAAGATGACGAGCGTTTGGATGGCG
>JACDGC010000702.1 GCA_013815535.1 Ktedonobacterales bacterium | reverse complement strand
CGCTGCAGCGTCAGCCAGGGCAGGGATGGACCGTAAAAAGTGTGGCAACCACCGTTGGCCTCTCGCGCTGCGCGTTTTATGGCCCTGGTGGGGCAGTCGCCCATGCGCTATTTGGTGGGATGTCGCCTTCAGCAAGGGGCCCGTGAATTGCGCCGCACCGATGATCCTCTTTCCGCCATCGGCATCCGGGCTGGTTACGCGACGGCGGCAGCGTTCAGCAAGGCTTTCAAGCAGTGCATGGGTCTGAGCCCACGGGATTATCGTTTGGCAAAGCAGAGGGCAATCATCAATGAGGGCAAGTAGAGCCCAAGGCATGTGATGGTGTTCAGCGTTCATCCAAATTGTTCACGCCAGTATCCGCTTTTGTGGGAGCTTCACTGCCCATATGGAAGGACGACAGAAGGCAATCAAGGGAGTTTACCGAGGGCAGCATCACCAAACCAGACGAACAATCAAGCAAAGTAATCGTATATCTTTTCGCATAATATTCGCCAGATCGGCGGTTTGTCAGGGTAATTTTGGTATTCTTGGGTAATATTTCCTAGATTCGGTGGGAGTTTTGTCCATTCTTGGCACGACTTATGCATTCCTGATGAGGCAGATAGGCCGCCGTCCCCTCTGCTGTTTTGCGGCGGCTACATTCGCGGAGGAGTCTCCATGGATCAGTCCCTCAATCTCTCGGGTGATATGCTCGTCAAACACGCCCAGCGTTTATCCATCAATCAAATTCAGGCGGTGCGTGTCTTACAATTTCCGGCGCAAGAGTTACAGACGTATCTGACCGGAGCACTCAGCGATAATCCCGCTCTTGAGGGCGAAGAATACGAACTCTGTCCCATTTGCCATTATCCTCTGAATAACAGCCGTGGTGAACGCTGCGACTGCATGACCCGCACACGCGAGACGGCGGATATCGATATGGCCCCCGAGGGGCGCGATGACTGGGATAGCTCGTTGCATTCCGTCAGCAGCGGGGGGTCCTTTGACGACAATGATGATGATCCGTTGGTGCGTGTCAGTGGGCGCGCTGAATATGGGGCGGGTCTGCTGTCGTCGCTGCGCGCGACGATCCGTGATGAGGATGCCGAGATCGCCGAATACCTCGTTGGCAGCCTGAATTCGCATGGGCTCTTGCCCAACGACATCATCGAGGATGCCACTGTCGCGTTGAATGTGGATACGATCCGCATCGAGCGCGTGCTGGATGCATTGCAAGCGATGGACCCGCCAGGCATCGGCGCGCGCAGCATTGCCGAATCGTTGCTGCTGCAACTGGAGCGCCTGCGCGAAGAGGGGCAACCCCGCCCCCTGGCCGAGCAACTCATCCGTGACCATTTCGATGATCTGGCTGCCAAGCACTTTCGTGAGATCGCGCGTGAGATCAGCATCGCCCCGCGCTTGATCGAGATCGAACTCAATTTCATCAGCCACAAACTGCACCCCTTCCCCGCCCATGGCTTTGACCCTGACCTCAGCGGCATGGCCACGGGGGCCCCACCCATCCGGCCCGATGTGGTGATTCGCCGCACCGCGAATGGCTTCGAGGCCGACATCGTGGAGCAGCGGCGCTGGGATTTGCGCGTTTCTTCCACCTATAGCCAGGTGCGCCAGATGTTCAAGCGCGGCGAGGCCGATGTCACCAAGGGTGAGAAGGCGCACGTGTTGCGCAGCTTTGAAGACGCCAAAAACCTGCTGGCCGCGCTCAATCAGCGCTGGCAGACGATGCAGCGCGTCGCCAACGCCCTGATCGAGATGCAATATGATTACCTAGAACGCGGCCCCGCTGGGCTGGTTGCCCTCACACGCAAAGATGTTGGCGACAAAATCGCCCTCCACGAATCCACCGTCAGCCGTGCAACGGATGGCAAGTTCGTGCTGTTGCCCAATGGCAAAACCGTTCCCTTCGACGATTTCTTCAACGAATCGCTGCAAGTGAAGGAAGCCATTCAGCATTTGGTTGAAGACGAAGATCCCCATCACCCCTATAGCGATGAGCAACTGACCGTCTTGCTGAAACAACAGGGGATGGAAGTGGCCCGCCGCACCGTGGCAAAATATCGCGAAGAGATCAACATCTTGCCGTCGCGCCTGCGCCGCAATCGCATGGCACCGGCTGCCGCAGTGGGTGTGCGCACCGGCACCTGAGGGTGCGAGCTTTGCCAGAATACAACAAACGGGCCGCGCTCATTGAGCGCGGCCCTTGTGGCCTCAACGATGTCCCTTGCCACCCCACGTCTGTTCACCGGGGATCACACCGCCACCACACAACCACCATATCGCTGTACCTGACTCTAGTATGCCATGACATGGTGACGATCATCTGATGATTACCCCTGCCTTCCTGACTAAATCGTCAGCAACCTCAGCCGCATAGAGTGACATGTCTGCGCGCGCTGGGCGATGTTGCTGTAGCAACCAGCGGCGATACGTTTGATGAACGATTGGTCATTGCCGTCGGGTTGTCTCGGATGGTCAGGTCGAGTTGGCGCACGGTCACGCCATCGCTGGCAATTGCGATGTGCCAGACCCCAGGCGTGACGGCAATCAGATTTTGGGTGCGTTGGGTGATGCCCCGCTGCCACCGTTCGGTCAGGCTGCGCGTGGGTTGCCCCGCAGGGGTGATGCTGAGCGTCACCAGTGCCGTTGCGGTTTCAACCGTGATGGCATAGCGCAGGATGAAGGGCGTGCCCACGGTCACGATGGCCAGCCCACTGCCATTGGGCGTCAGGCTGACGGCGAGTTCACCTCCGCTGGGGGGGGCCAGCGCGTGGATGGGGTTCACTCCCAGCCGCAGGC
>JACDGC010000701.1 GCA_013815535.1 Ktedonobacterales bacterium | reverse complement strand
GCCGAAGGTCGTCGCGGGGATGGGCGCGCGGGTGGCGGCGGCCAGCCCCAGCGCCAACACACGGCGTGTCTCCAGCGGATCGATGATGCCGTCGTCCCACAGCCGCGCGGTGCTGTAATAGGGGTTGCCTTCGGTTTCATATTTGGCGATGGTGGGGGCTTTGAAGGCGTCTTCCTCGGCGGTGGTCATGGCTTCACCACGGGCAGCCAGGTTGTCGCGGCGCACGGTCAACAGCACGTTCGCGGCCTGTTCGCCGCCCATCACCGAGATGCGCGCGTTGGGCCACATCCACAACTGCCGGGGGCCAAAGGCGCGGCCACACATGCCATAGTTGCCCGCGCCGAAACTGTTGCCGATGATGATGGTGAACTTGGGCACTTGCGCGTTGGCGACGGCCATCACCATTTTCGCGCCATCCTTGGCGATGCCCCCCGCTTCGTATTGTCGCCCCACCATGAAGCCCGTGATGTTTTGCAGGAAGATCAGGGGGGTCTTGCGTGCGCAACATAATTCGATGAAGTGCGTCGCTTTGAGCGCGCTGGCGCTGAAGAGGACGCCATTGTTGGCGATGATGCCGACCGGATAGCCAAAGAGGCGCGCGAAGCCGCACACCAACGTTTCGCCATAGTTCGCCTTGAATTCGTGGAAGCGCGAGCCATCCACCAGCCGCGCGATGATCTCATGCACATCGTAGCCTTTGCGCCAGTCGCGCCCGACGATGCCATAGATCTCGGCGGGGTCGTACTTCGGTTCCTCGGGGGGGAGCACCTCCCAGGGTTCGTGGCGGGGGCGGTTCAGATTCGCCACGATCTCGCGCACGATGGCCAGCGCATGCTCATCGCTGTTGGCGTAGTGGTCGGCCACGCCCGAGACGCGCGTGTGCACCTCCGCGCCGCCCAGGTCTTCCGCCGTCACTTCTTCGCCTGTCGCGGCTTTCACCAGCGGCGGGCCAGCCAAAAAGATCGTCCCATTGCCGCGCACGATGACAGATTCATCGCTCATCGCGGGCACATAGGCCCCCCCTGCCGTGCTGGAGCCCATCACCGCCGCAATCTGGGTGATGCCGCTTGCCGACATCATCGCTTCGTTGTAAAAGATCCGTCCGAAATGTTCACGGTCGGGGAAGACATCCGCCTGCAATGGCAGGTTCGCGCCGCCGGAATCCACCAGATAGATGCAAGGCAAATGATTCTGCGCGGCGATCTCTTGGGCACGCAGATGCTTCTTCACGGTCATGGGGAAGTAGGTGCCACCTTTCACAGTGGCATCATTGGCGACGATGACGCATTCCTGCCCCTCCACCACGCCGATGCCAGTGATGAGGCCCGCCGCTGGCGCATCACCGCCATACATCTCCCATGCGGCCAATTGGCTCAACTCTAAGAACGGCGTACCCGGATCGCACAACATCTCCACCCGTTCGCGAGCCAGCAGCTTGCCGCGTTTGCGATGTTTGGCAATGGCTTCGGCACCGCCGCCCTGCCCCACTTCGGCTTCGTGTGCCCGCAACTCTGCCACCAGCGCGGCCATCGCGTCACGATTCGCGCTGTAGTCCGCGCTGGTGGTGTCAATCCCCGTCCCTAAAACCGCCATTGGTTTCGCGCCCTCCATTGGTATCTCGTCTGGCCTCATTGTACAACCAAGGGTAAGGCAGGGGGGCGGTAGCGGTGATTACGCGGCTGGCGTGCGCACGAAGGCCCCAATGAGGTTTTGCCCCACCACCGTGGCCTGGTTGGCTGACACTTCTTGGCCGATGCGCTGCGCCAACGTTTCGACGTCAACTTCCTGTGCGGTCGCAATGCCCTTGGCTTCGAGGGTGGGCAGCAGACTGCGCATGATGCCCGCGAGCCCCTCATAGATTGGATGCTCTGGCCCAGCACCAACGAGTGCACGCATGGATAAGGTGGGGAGCGGCAACCCGGCAGCCTGATATCTGGCCCAGAGTTTCAGACCAGAGCGCGGATCAGCGCCAGATTGCTCCATGGCGGTGATGAGCCACTGCATGCATTGGCTGATCGTTGGCACCGGAGGAAATGCATGGCACCCACTGTTGTCCATCTCTTGAAAGGCGATGATGCCACCCGGTCGTACAAAGCTGGCTAGCCGACGCAAGGCGGCGACCGGATCGGGCATGAACTGCAAAACGAAGCGCCCCACAACCGCATCGAATGGTTCCGCGAAGGTCACGTTACTGGCATCACCAGTGATGAAATGGGTGTTGGTCAAACCAAGGGACTGTGCGCGTTGCGTCGCCGTTGCCACTGCGTGGGAGGACGGATCGAACCCAACGATTTGCCCCGTTGGCCCCACAATTTGTGCGATGAGGAACGAAACATCACCCCCACCAGATCCCACATCCAGCACGCGCATCCCTTCCGCCATGCCTGCATCGTGGAAAAAGGCACGCGTAAACTGCTCATAGCGTTGTGCCTGGCGAGACAGGCGCTCAATTTCATGATCTGCATGCCCCAAGACATACTTATCGTTGTTCTGCTGCTCGGTTGTCATGTTCATCCTCCGTTCCGCGACGTTGCGGAGAGTGGCGTCACGGTGCCGTCTTTCCCGCGACTCGGTTGAGGCGTCCATGCATGAATCTGATTCCCCGCAAAAACTGCTCCTTGCCCGCAACGGCGATGCTCTGTGGCATGATATCACTCCAGCGCGGCACCTGGTTGCTCCCGTTGCTCCGCCTGATGACGCTTGAACGACTCGGCAAGGGTTTCCGCACGTTCCTTGCTCATCGTGCTGCTGTTCCAACGCGGCCACAACTGACGGATGACATAAGGACTGTACACGAG
>JACDGC010000040.1 GCA_013815535.1 Ktedonobacterales bacterium | reverse complement strand
CTTAGGGGACGTTCCCCTAAGAACCCCGGAAAGCGTGAACCGGTGATCTCACCAAAAGAGGAGAAACGGGACTTCGTGGACGTGCCTCTGCCAACTTCATACCAGAAGTGGCCCTTCAAACTCGTATCAGGAGTTCGAACACGTCCCTCAGCTTCCCAAAAAGGGTCAAGCCCCAAGGGCCGACAAGAGTTCTGCGAAGTCCTGGCCAATAGGGAGCTACCCCATTGGGTTTCTCCGCTTTTTACAATAGGTTATGGCCTGGTCAATTTCAAGCTCATGCTTGAACATTCTGTATGAAGGGGCCGACGGAAAAGGGCTTCGGAAGCGAAGTCCCTCGCTGGCGGCCTACTTCATCCTCATGTCGAGCGGCGACATCCCACCGGATGAAAATGACGCGGCCCCAGCACCCACCTTGGCAGCCGCAGCATTTTCCCGTATGCTAGAACCCGTGGGATAGGAGACAACGATCGGTTTCGGAATGGTGCCGTGTGCCCGTCGAAAAGTTTGATCGGGGGTGCCACCAGGACCCCTCACTGTCGCCATTCGTTTGAATGAGCACGCCGATGAACCTTGTTTGACGCTTCGCACCCCGCCCATCTCACGCTCACTATCGCTTGAGGAGGCCATACTCATGCAAGTGCTCCATGAACGGTGTGCGGGGATCGATGTCCACAAAAAGCAAGTGGTCGTCACCGTCATGCTGACCGCTCCCACCGGGACCGTCGACAAACAGACCAAAACCTTCACCACGATGACCGCTGATCTCCTCGCCTTAGCCGACTGGTTGGACTCATTGCAGGTGGATCAGGTGGCGCTCGAGAGTACGGGTGTGTACTGGTATCCGCTCTACAACGTGCTGGAAGCGAGTCACACAATCACCTTGGTCAATCCCCAGCATATGAAAGCCGTGCCAGGCCGCAAGACGGATGTGCGCGACAGTGAATGGATTGCCGATTTGCTCCGTCATGGCTTGCTTACCGCGAGCTTCATTCCGCCCCAGCCGATTCGGGTCCTACGAGAGTTAACCCGCTATCGGAAGACCTTAGTGCAGGAGCGGTCCCAGGAGATCAATCGCCTGCAACAGGTGCTGGAATCAGCGAACATCAAGCTTGCGGCAGTCGCCACTGCCGTCTTGGGCGTGAGTGGCCGCGCGATGCTGGAAGCCCTCATCGCCGGGGAGGACGATGCCGCCGCCTTGGCGCAACGCGCACGAGGCCGCTTACGCGCCAAAGAGGCGGCGCTCCGCCAAGCCTTGGAAGGGCGTGTCCAGCCGCATCATCGGTTCTTACTCCGCCGCATCCTGGCCCATATCGACTTTCTGGCGGCCTCGATTACCACCGTCCAACAAGAGATCGAAACGCAGCTGGCCCCGTTCGCCGAAGCGATGACACTTTTGCAAACCATTCCAGGGATTCAGGCGACCGTAGCGGCCGCCATCGTGGCGGAAATCGGCGTCGACATGACCCGTTTTCCCAGTGCCAAACACCTGGCTTCCTGGGCGGGGGTGTGTCCAGGGAACAAGCAAAGCGGGGGGAAGCGCATGCAAGCGGGCATGACCACAGGCAATCCGTGGTGGCGGGGCATGCTCAGTGAAGTGGTCTGGTCGATTTCTCACACCAGTGGCAATTATCTCGTGGAGCAGTATCGCCGCCTTGCCCGGCGGCGCGGGAAACCCAAAGCGATCATCGCAGTCGCCCATACCGTACTGGGGATCATCTACCATCTCCTGCGTGACAAGCATCCCTATGTCGATGTGGGAGCGGATTATTTCGACAAGCTGGACAAAGCACGTCTGGAGCGCCAACATGTCCGTCGCCTCGAACAACTCGGCTATACCGTCACTCTGACACCGGCTCAAGCGGCCTAGCCGTGCCAGCGTAACTCACTCAGTCTGGTTGGAATGGGAGGGCATGTGGGCACAAGCGCAACTTTTTTATCTCTGCTCAGCATGCATGCGGCTTTCGCTACAGATGCGACGTGCTGGCGACCACACGATTGCTCTTCGCCTCTTTTTTCTTCATTTTCCTATGAGCCTGAATATGTAAGGCCAATCGCACCAGGCGGTGGTCCCACAGGTAGCGCAAGCCCGCACCGATGTCGCCCAGCAGCGACTGCCGCGCAGGCCGTTCCGTCACGGGCAGCGCGATGCGCTGGCGTGGGATCAGCACGATGATCACCGCCGCCAGCGCAAAACTGAGGGCATCCAGCGTGATCGCCTGGGCCGGGCCAAGGGTGGTCGCCAGTACACCGCCGACCGCTGGCCCGCGATGCCGATGACCGTACCCATCCCTGCCACCGCACTGTTGGCAGCCATGATGCGCTCGCGCCCTACCAGCGTCGGCAAGGCCCCAAAGTCGGCGGCATCGAACCACACGAAGACCGCATGCGCCAGGAAGGCGACGACGAAGATCTGCATCAGCGTCAGGTGTCCCGTCACGGTCGCGAGGGGGATGCTGCCCATCAGCGCCGCATCGAGCAAGCTGGTGATGACCAGCACGCGCCGCCGCTCCGCCCGGTCGGCTAACGCGCCAGCAAAGAGACCCGCCAGCAGGTAAGGCAGCGATTCGAGCGTGGTCAGCAGCGCCGTCTGCCACGCCGAGCCAGTCACTTGAAAGACCAGGATCGGCAACACGACCAGCGTGATCGTCGAGCCGCTGATCGAGATCGCCCGCGCCAGCCAATAGATGCGGAAGGCGCGATCCGCCCACAGTCGTGGCATCACCCACTCCCCCTTGGATAACAATACTACCTGGTACCACCACGATGGTCGATGCTGTCAGGCAAACTCCGCGATGATGCGCTGGGCACAGTTGTGGCCCGGCGCACCCGTCACCGTGCCACCCGGATGCGTGCCCGCACCACAGAGAAAAAGTTGCGCAATCGGAGTCGTGTAGTCGCTGTACCCCGGCACCGGGCGCTGGTCGAAGAGCCAGGGCGTTTCCAGCGGCAGATGCATGATCTCTCCCGTCGCCAGCCCGTACTCCCGTTGCAGCGTCGTCGGCGAGATGAGGTGCTGCGCCCGGATGCAGGCACGCAGATCGGGCAAATAGGCGCTGAGTTGGTCGAGGGCATCCTCATAGAGGAAGTGTTCATTACTGGCATCCCAAGGCGCGCCGTCGCAGGTGAGCGGCGTGCAGCGCACATAGAGGCACATAAGGTGTTTGCCCGGCGGTGCCAGCGTGGGATCAGTCGTGGTGGGCGTCATGAGCGCGATCATGTTGGGGTTGGGCAGTCGCCCGGCCTTAGCCGCGGCAAAGGCCGCTGCCTGCGCCGCCGGACTGGGGCAAATGAACAGGCCACCAATATGCTGCTGGGCTAGGGGCTCGTCGATAGCGAACGCGGGCAGGCGATCCAGCGCCAGCGCGATCTTCGTCGGCGCGTACCACGTAGCGGGATCATAAGACGCCAGCACGGCCTGATAGTCGGCCATGAGGGGGTGGTCCCCTATCAGATAGCGGCAGGTGGTCACGGGGTCGGCGTTGGAGATGACGATATCGTGGGGGGCGACCGTGCCATCCGCCAGTTCGACCCCCACTGCGACACCATCCGCGATGACGACGCGCCGGACTGGGGTGGCGGTGCGCAGGGTCACGCCGCGTTCTTCAGCACACCGTACCAATTCCGCAGTGATGGCTCCCATGCCGCCGCGCACCGCGCCCCAGGCTCCGCGTACCGTCCCCGTCTGCGCGCAACAACTGTAGAGGAAGCCATACAGTGAGCCTCATGCAGTGGGGGGGCCGAACGTCTCCACTAGGTATGCCGCGATGAGCTTCTCATGGGTAATGAAGCGCCGCAGGTATGCTTCCAACGAAGCGGTGAAGCACATGTCGGCGATGGTGGTCAGCCCCGCCGCGTTCAGCTCCGCCACAAAGGCTGCTTGGCTGACGGGGGCACGCAAAAGGTGCGGCCATAAAACCTCCGCCGCGCGAAACACCTCGTCAAGCAGGGCCGCCAGTCCGACATGGTCCGCCTCAGTTACTCCGGCAATAGCGAGGCGCGAGGCAGCGATAGTCCCCGCCTCGATGATGTAGTCGCCGTCGCCCAGCACACTGATGTGGGCGGGATTGGGCAGGTAGGTAGCGAGCGTCAGGCCAAGGTCGGCCATAATCTCGGGCCGCAGCATGCCATACCACGCCGCCACAGTGGGGACCTGATAGCCCGGCAGCACCGCCTCATTCACGCAGAGACCGCCCAGCACCGCGCGGCGCTCATAGACCGTCACCCTGAAACCTGCCTTTGCCAGGTAGCCTGCCGCTACCAGGCCATTGTGTCCCCCGCCGATGATGCCCACCCGTCGTTGAGGTACTCCGTGCGTCAGCAATTGGTCCTATCCCCCTTCCATGATTTGTGAGATCAGGTATCATTGTACCAGATGCTATTGAGATTGCATATCAACTACTGGGGAGGGCAGCGGTCACTCGTGACCCTGCTCCCCCCCCAGACTGAGGAGACGCATGCGTATCGCCTTCATGGGCAAGGGCGGCAGTGGCAAGACCACGCTGGCCGCCGCCTTCATCCGTCACCACACGCGCCAGGGCATCCCCGTCTTGGCGGTGGATGGCGACCTCAACGCGCACCTGCATACCGCTCTGAGGCTTTCCGGTGCGCCCATCGCCCTCAATGAGCACGCCGCCGCCATCTTCGCCGCGCTCGAAGGCGACCGCACCGATTTCCAGGCGCGGGGCATTGTGCCGGATTTTGGGGCGTTGCCCCCCAGCCCGCAGTCGCATTTCATCACGCCGCGTCAGCATGATCCCTTTCTGGCACGCTTCGCCTTGCGGGAAGGGTCGGTGACGCTGCTGGCGACCGGAGCGCACCGGGCCGCAGATCTGACCCACTCGTGCTATCACATGGCCTCCAATCCCCTCGAGCTGGTCTACCATCGTCTGCTCGATGAGGCGGACGATCTGGTGGTGGCCGACTGCACGGCGGGGGTCGATGGCGTGGGCACCTCGCTCTTCATGGTGCACGATCTCACGATCTTCGTCGTGGAGCCGACGCCCAAGAGTACGGCCGTCTGTGCCGACTACCTGAAGTTGCTGCGCGGGCGCGCGATTCCGGTGGGCATCATCGTCAACCAGGTGCGCGACCCAACGGACCTGGCCTATGTCGCCACCCAATTGCCCCGCTCGCGCATCCTTGGCGCGGTGGCGCAGTCGCGGGCGGTGCGCCAAAGCGAGCAAGACGATCCCACCGCCTTCGATGCCTTCGTGGCGGAGCACACGCCCCTGTGGGCGCGCCTCACGCGGCGGTTGCGGCGTCATCCGCGCGACTGGGCGACCTATCGGGCGCGGTTGGTCGCCATCTACCAGCGCGAGTGCCACGCCTGGTGGAACGCCTACTATCGAACCCCGCTCGACGACCTGTGGGACCGTGACTACACTTATGAAAGGGCACGGGCCGACCACCGATGAGACTGGCATTTTTAGGCAAGGGGGGCAGCGGCAAGACGACCGTCGCCACTGCCTTCATTCAGTATCTGCGCGCGACCGTCCCTTTCGTCGTCGCCATCGACGCCGATGTGAATCGGCATCTGGGGCGGGGCCTGGGTCTGCTAGATGCCAAGGGATTCGCCGCGCATCACGATGCCATCGCCGACTACCTGATCAATGATCCGGCGGTGCCCGTGGCCGCCCGCATCGGCACCACGCCGCCAACGCGCACCGCACGTTTCCTGCGGCCCCAAGCCGCTGATCCGTTCCTGCGGCGCTACGCCGCCCAGGCACCGGGGCTGGCGCTGCTGACCGTCGGCTCGTATGAGACGGCGGATGTCGGCTATGCCTGCTATCACGAGAAACTGGGGACGTTGGAACTTGTGCTCCACCATACCCTGGACGGCGCGGGGGACTACCTTGTTGCCGACGTGGTGACGGGCACGGACAACTTGGGCACCTCACTGGCCTTCGCCTATGACCTCAACGTCTTCGTCGTCGAACCCACCCGCAAATCGCTGGCGGTCTACGCCGATTTCGTGGCGCTGGCCGCTCCCCTGAGGCAGCGGGTGCGCGTGGTCATCAACAAGGCCGAGGATGAGGCCGATATCGCCTTCGTGCGCAACCACGTGCCCCCCGACGACATCTTGGGCGTCATCGGGTATGCCCCCGCCATGCGTCAGTACGAGGAGGGCGACCCCGCCGCCATCGGGGCCTTCGTCGCCGCCAACCAGGGGACGCTGGCGGCCATCCGCGCCGAGGCTGATGGCCTCACCCGTGACTGGGCGACCTATCTCGCGCGCCTACAGGCGGCCCATGCGACGATGGTGGGGCAGTGGTACACCCACGTGGCGGGTAGCGCACGGGCGACAGATGCCGCCTTCTCCTACGCGGCGGCGCTGGCGCAGCCATGACGACCCTCACTCCCGCGCTCCATCCCCTGGTGGCCGACTTGCTGAAGCAGCGCGACCTGCTGCTGGCTGCCACCCGCCTGACAGTTGGCCCGACGCATCTGCTCGTGCCGGAGGTCATGTCGTCCTATGTCGCGACCCTGCGCGCCATCTTTGCTGAGGCGGGCATGACGGCGCAGATCGCCTATGCCCACAAGGCCAACAAAGCGGGGGCCTTTGTGCGCCAAGCGCTCAGCTTGGGGTTGGGATTAGATGTTGCCTCGCGCGCCGAACTCGTGTCCGGACTGGCGAACGGCTTTACGGGGGCGCAGATCAGTTGCACCGGCCCCAAGAGCCGCGCCTTCCTCTGGCTGGCCCTGCGCCATGGTTGCCTCATTAGCCTCGATTCCCTGACGGAACTCGACCTGATCGCCGCGCTGCTGGCCGAACTACCAGGCATAGGGGCACGAGTGGTGGTCCGCATCAACGATCCCCAGGTGCGCGACCGGCAGTTACGTCGCCGCGTCTCACGCTTCGGCCTGCTCCGCGCGGAACTGCCCGACCTGCTGGCGCGGCTCCGCACCCTGCCGCAGATTACGCTCTGCGGCGTGCATCTGCACCACTACGAACACCGTCCCGATGTGCGCGCTGGCTATCTCGATGACCTGCTTAGCCTGATGGAGGATTGCTACCGCGCCGGGTTCGCGCCGGACATCATTGACCTCGGTGGTGGGCTGCGGGGGCCAGAACTGGCTGACCCCGCCGCCTGGGACCGCTATGTCGCGGACCTGGAAGCGCGCGTGGCAACGGGCGTGCCGACGGCGACCTGGGCCGACGCCGCCTACGGCCTCAGCCTGGGCGCGCGCGGGCGCATTGAGGGCCGCGAACGGCTCGCCGAACGGTACAAGACCGCTGACTTCGTTGACTATCTCACCATACCGCTGCGCGATGCCGACCTGCGCGGGCGACCGCTGGCTGAGGTCATTGCCGAGCATGGCTTCACGCTCATGATCGAGCCGGGCTTCGCGCTGGTGCAGGGCGCGGGCATCTCGTTGGTACGTGTCAACGGTACCCGTAGCCTCCCCGATGGCGCGGTGGGCATCTTGCTCGATGCCAACAGCCTCAACCTGTCACGCGGCATGTTCGAGCCAATCCTCGATCCCTTCCTCATTCCGAAGGATGACGCGGCGGGGGAGCCAGGTGCGGCGTACCTGCTGGGGAATCTGTGTCGTGAAGATGATCTGCTGATGCAGCGCCAGGTCCACTTTGCCCAGCTCCCCAAAGCAGGGGATGTCCTCTGCTTCACGAACACCGCCGCTTACGTCTCCGACTTCGAGGATGCCACACCCATCCAGCATCCATCAGGCACCCAACTGGTTGCTGAACGCCACGATGGGGGCTGGCAACTGATCCACCCTGACCGATATTTGCTCGATTGAATGACGTTCCTAGCGCGCTCACGGAGGATGCATGCTGTATCACGCGATCACCGATCTCATCGGCAATACCCCCTTGCTGGAAATCGATCCCCAGGTGCATGGGCTGCGCCATGTGCGTTTGTATGCCAAGCTGGAATACGCCAATGCCTTTGGCTCGGTCAAGGACCGCATCGCGATGGGGATGCTGGCTCCGCACCTCGCTGACCTCCGCGCAACTGGGAAGACCGTGCTCGAAGCCAGCAGTGGCAACACGGGCAAGGCGCTGGCCCTGCTGGCGGCGGTCAATGGCCTGGGCTTCAAGGCCATCACCAACCGCATCAAGGTGAACGAGATGCGGATGCTGCTGCAACTGTGTGGCGCGGAAATTGAGGAGTTGCCTGGCCTCTCGGATTGCCCGGATCTCAGTGACCCCAACAGCTACACCGTCGCGGCGGCGAACCTGGCGGCCAGCCATCCCGACGAGTATTGCTACACCGACCAATACTTCAACGCGGCCAACTGGCGCTCGCACTACGCTACGACGGGGCGTGAGATCACCGAGGACCTGCCCCACACCGATCTCTTCATCGGGGCGCTGGGCACGTGCGGCTCGAGCTATGGCATTGGGCAGTATCTGCGGGAGCGCGACCTTGCGACGCAGGTGTGGGGCGTCATCGCCGGACCCGGCCACCACATCCCCGGCGTGCGTAATGCCAATGAACTCTGGGAGGTTGGCTTTTTTGACCGATCCTTTTACCAGCAGGTGCTGGAAGCGACGACGGACGATGCCATCGACGGCGTGCTGGCACTCCTCCGGGGCTGCGGCATGCTCTGCGGCCCCACGACGGGGGCAACCTACACAGCGGCGCTGCGGCAGTTGCGCGAACTCGATGCCACTTGCACCCAGCCGTACCACGTTGTTTTCATCGCCTGCGACCGTGTGGAAGGGTATCTCTCGTACTTCAAGACCCACCGTCCAGAACTCTTCCAACCTGCTGCCACGGCGCGTCCGCGTGTGCATGCCCTCACCGCGGCTGCCATCGCCCAGGCCCCGGAGATCGGCGGCGCGGACCTGGTGACGCAGCTGGGTGAACCGCTCATTATCGACATGCGCGGCAACTTCCCCTACAGCATTGGCCATCTGCCCACCAGTATCAACATCCTCGACGAGTTCTTGACGCGTATGGTGGAGGAGGGGCGTGTCTTCGCGCCAGAGCGGCGCATCGTCCTCGTCTGTCGTCTGGGCGACATCTCGCGGCGCTTCGCCGCCTTCCTCTGCGCGCAGGGCTATGATGCCGTTTCGCTGCGGGGGGGCGTCACCGACTGGAAGGCGGCGGGGCAGCCCCTGGAACGGAGCGCGCATGCCTGACTATTTCACCTATCTCGCCGAGTTCACTGCGTACAAGCGCCATGTCTTCCGTGAGGTTCTCGCGCCTATCGGGGGCGGAGATGTACTCGATCTCGGCTGCGGTCCGGTGGGACACTACTGGGCGCTGGGGTATATCACCCGTGCCGCTTCCCTCACTTACGCCGACCGCTCCCCAACGTATCTCGCCGACCTCGCCGCCCAGATCGATGCCTGCACCCCTGCATGGCTGCTGGAGCAGTTCGCCCTCCCGCTCGCCTTCCTCGCTGCGGAGCGTGGCGTGCCTATGGCCGCGCTCGCGCAAGACCTCGCAGCCGCCTTTGCCGAAAAGCCGATGCGCTCCTTGCCGTGCGACTTCACGACGGATGACCTGGGGGGACCGTATGACGCGATCCTCTCGGTGGAGGGCATCAGTTGCGCCCACGACGGCGCTCACCTAGTAGCCATCGCGCAACGGATGCGCGCGGCGCTGCGGCCCGACGGCGCATGCCTGGGGGTATGGCTGCGCTTCGGGCACCGCGATGCCTACGTGCAATCGCTCATCGCGCAGGGCTTAGAGAGCGCCTACAATCCCTCCCCCGAAGAAATGCGCGAGGCATTCGCTGCGGCGGGCTTCGCGGACATCACCGTCACCACGGCGACTTTTCCTGAAAATGGCAACTACGCGGAGGCGGTGTGCTACCATGTCCGCTGATTTCCCCCTGACTCACCCGTATTTTGCGTATATCTTGGCACCGCCCACTCCTTTGCGCCGGGCGAAGTTTCAGCATCTGCGCCGCTATGTGCAGGGAGGTGCGGTGCTGGACCTCGGCTGCGGCGAGAGTGGCCTCTATTGGGCCCTGGGGTACGTGTCGGACATCGACCGCCTGCACCTCGCGGATGTGAACCCGCAATTTGTTGCGACGATCCGTCAGCAGATCGATCTCCTTGACCCCCTGCTGCTGGAGGCCGCGTTTGGCGCAACGCTCGCCTGGCTGGGTACCCTGGCGGAAGGGCTACCCCATACCGCCGCGTTCGCGGAGAGGCTGCTGGATGCGCTCGCGCCCCCGACGGTCATTGATATGCTGCGCCCCTTTGCTGATGCGGCCTACGACACCATCATCTCCCTCGAAGCGGTGGAATGTGTCGCCGATGCCACCGCGTTCCTGACAGCGCTGCGCCATAGCTATGCGGCGCTGCGCCCTGGCGGGGTGCTGGTCGGCGACCTCCTGCGCTATGCGGAGCCAGATGCCATCGTGCAGGAGCTCATCGCCCAGGGGTTAGAGGGACAGGTGAATCCCGACGCGGCCCAGTTGCACACCGCCTTACAGGTGGCGGGGTTCGACGCGATCACCATGGCGCAGGACCACACGAGCGGGGCGGGCAACCGCGCCACCTGTCTGTTCTACACCGCGAGGAGGCCCCGATGACCCCCAATCCCTGGCGCGCGGATTTCCCCGCCATCAGTGACCATTCCACCTGCATGTACTTCGATAACGCCGCAACCACCCAGATGCCGCATGCGGTCATCACTGCCTGCCACGCGACGGTGACGGCGGGACGTGCCAGCGTTGGCCGTGGCAGCCACATCTGGGGTGAGCGCGCGACGAAGCAGTACGCCGACGCCCGTGCCACCGTCGCGGCTTTCCTGGGCGCAGCCAGCCCGGATGAGGTCATCTTTACCAGTGGCGCGACCGCCTCGTTGAATCTGGTGGCGCTCAGTTGGGGCATGGCGAACCTCCGCGATGGCGATGAGATCATCGTGGGTCGCCACGATCATAAATCGACGGTGCTGCCGTGGCGGCGTTTGCAAGCGACCTTGCAGGAACGGGGCATCCACCTCATCTTCCACGAACTCGACAGCGTGGGCACGGGCGATTACAACGTCCACCAGGCACGCGAACTGGTCAATGAGCGGACCCGCCTGCTGGTGCTGACCCATGTGCATAATGTCTTTGGCGTCGAAACGGCGGTGCGGCGCATTCGCCGCGCCATTGGCCCGGCACCACGCATCCTGCTCGATGCCAGCCAGAGCGTCGGCCATATTCCGGTGGATGTCGGCGATCTCGGGGTCGATTTCCTGGCTTTTTCCGGTCACAAGCTCTTCGCGGACACAGGCATTGGCGTCCTCTGGGTGCGCGCGGGGCAACACGACGAGGTGCACCCCATCTTCGTGGGCGGCGATGGGAGCGATCCTGGTGCCTCCCTGCCCGCGCGGCTGGAGGTGGGCACCCCTAACCTTCTCGGGGCGCTCTCTCTGGCAGCGGCCATCACGTATGTGCAGGGCATTGGGGTGGCGGCGATCAAGGGGTATCTGACCGATCTGACCTTCACCCTCATTGATGCTTTACGGGGGCTCCCTGGCATCGAGTTCCTGCCTGGTGCGGCGTGGATCACCTGCCGCGAGGCGTGCGGCATCGTGGCTTTCCGCGTGCCAGGATACGATGCCACGACGCTCGGCGACTGCATGAGCGAACGCGGCATCTTCGTCCGCACCGGCAATCACTGCCTGCCGGGCCATGAGTGGGATGACAGCCTACGGGTCAGCATGCACCTCTACAATACTTATGACGAGATCGCGCGCTTCATCGCCGAGTTGTGCACGATCCTAGCCCGCTAGGTTTGGCGCAGATCACGCTGCAAGATGAGGTCATTGACGATGAAGCCGTCGTAGGTAGCGACCTCGGTACGTGCCACGACAAATCCCATCCGTTCATAAAAGGTGATGGTGGGGAAGTAGCCCTGGAAGGTGGTGACCGACAAGGTGGTGATGGCCGGGGGCAGTGCGGCGATGAAGTGATCCAGGAGCTGCCGTCCTACCCCCTTTCCACGCGCCGTGCGGGTGGTGTGAATCCACCAGATTTCCGCCGCCTGGTCACTCACGTGGTCGCCACAGATGACGCCCACCACTTGACCCGCTGCATCTTCTGCGACGAAGTAGTAACGGTAGGTCGCCAGTTGCTGGCTAAGTGCCTCACGGGTGCCGTAGCGCGCGATGGATGCCGCCCCATATCCGACTGGCATCACCCCCACGTAATCATGCTCCCAGCCTTCGCGTTGTAGAGTTGTCAAGGTGGGAATGTCCGTGGGAGTCGCCTGGCGTATTTTCGTCGTCATCACTGCTCCTTTCTTCCTAGAAGATACTTGATCTCATTGAGAAAGTATATCATCATAAGCGGGAGAACGACGAATGCCTCGCTGTCAGAATAGCGACAAGCTCAACGGATGGAGTGCTCCACGGCACACGCTCCGCTCTCTTGGAGACGCTTGGGGGTCTGGGACCGACCGGAGGAAGGGCGCGCGTATCATACGCATCTTTGCGGCACACGAGCCCTGCTCGGCGAACACGCTTGCCTGTCTTGGACATGCTTGTAGCAAGGTTTGGCTAACAATTCCGGTAAAAAAGAAAGGGAGCACGTTATTCCTCGTACTGTGACGTTGCGCACACCGGCCCAACGACTGGCCTGCATCGGCATGACCCGATTTCATGGAGTGGGAGAAGAGTCGGATGATAGCGCAGCATAATGTGCTGCAATCGCTGCATCTCGCGACGGTGGTCAAGGCCCAAGATGCGGCTAAGGGGGGCGGCTTCGACAAAGTGCTTATCCCATCTTGGAGGAGGGAAACCTCGATTTCGAGATACGGCAAAAATCAGGCTGGTTGATAGAGATCCATCTTTGCGATTTCCCTTCATCTTTGGCAGGCTACATGTTTCCAATTCGTTTTCGCTATAGTGACCCTAGTTTTCGTTTTCTTCTCCTTGTTCCAATTGGCGGATTCGCGAATACAAGTCTCCGAGTACGTCCTCAAGTGCAAGCGCATAGTGCTTCAAAGCGGCGACATCATTCACTAGCTCACGCAAGGTTGGGAGCGTGACAGGATCCTCTGTCATGGACCCCACGGCTAATGCTGGGGGCTTAGGTCTGCCCTCCACCGCAATTCGGCGTAGCGTCGCAGCCGCGTCGCTTTAGCTTCATCGGACGACCTATCAGGGGCAGATGACAAGTGCCCCGTCGCTCTCCAGTCCTGCCGTAGAGCGAGCGTTCGTAAACAGACCTGACGTGCGCCCACCAAGTCCGCGTGCAGTTCATACCCGCACCGCTGACACCGAAACACCAGCCCCTTGCCAGGGCGATTGGCTTTGGCATGATGCCCACAGCGCGGACACTGCTGGCTGGTGTAGTCGGCATCCACCGTTATGGCCCGACTGCCCACCAACTCCGCTTTGTAAGCCACGAATCCCTTGAGTTCGGCAAAGGCCCACTTGGTGGCTTGGCGTCGCCGCTTCTTGCTCCGTTGGCGGGTGCGGTCCCGGATATGCGTCAGATCTTCCAGGCCGATGAGCGTTGCAGGTGCCACCAGAGCTTTGGCCGTCACATGATTCACGTCTGCTTTAAAC